>DASXKG010000230.1:0-3276 GCA_036496965.1 Variovorax sp. | reverse complement strand
CATCGGCGCCGACGGATTCCGCGGCCTGCTCGCGGGCGCCCATGCGATGGACGAGCACTTCCGCACGGCGCCGCTGGCGCAGAACCTGCCGGTGCGGCTCGGCCTGCTCGATGTCTGGTATCGCAATTTCCACCGCTTCACGACGCGCAGCATCGCGCCCTATCACAGCGCGCTCAAGCGCCTGCCGGCCTACTTGCAGCAGCTCGAAATGGAAAGCAACGGCAAGCAGGTCGACATGGCCGGGCTGCCGCTCACCTTCGGCACCTCGCCGGTGCTCTGGGGCGAGCCGGGTACCAACGGCCAGCACGCCTATTTCCAGATGCTGCACCAGGGCACCGACGTGACGCCGCTGGAGTTCATCGCGGTGCGGGACGCGGGGCACGATCTGCCAGGCCATCATCCCAAGCTGCTGGCCAATGCGCTGGCGCAGGCGCAGGCCCTGATGGTCGGCAAGGTCGACGCGGGCGGCCACAAGAACTTCCCGGGCAACCGGCCCAGCACCTTCTTCGTGCTGGAACGCCTGACGCCCGAATCGCTGGGTGCCTTCCTGGCGCTCTACGAGCACCGCGTCTTCACCAGCGGCGCGCTATGGGGCATCAACAGCTTCGACCAATGGGGCGTGGAACTGGGCAAGGTTCTGGCCAGGGACATCGAGCCGCGGCTGGCCTCGGGCGACGTGCAGGGACTGGATGCTTCCACGGCCGGCTTGCTCGAGCGCCTTCGCCAGCCGCGCTGAAACGCGCTCGGCGACTCGATATGATGACCGCGGGGTTGTCCCGGGGAATCACCGAGGAGTTGTCGTCATGAACTTTCAACAGGCGTTCCAGACCTGCTTTCGCAAGTACACCGACTTCACGGGGCGCGCCAGCCGCCCCGAGTACTGGTGGTTCATCCTGGCCTACATCATCCTGGCCTTCGTCGCCGGCTTCATTCACAAGTTCGTCTACTTCGTGGTGGTGCTGGTGTTCGTGCTGCCGATGCTGGCGGTGGGCGCGCGGCGGCTGCACGACATCGGCAAGAGCGGCTGGTTTCTGCTGCTGGGCCTGATCCCGGTCGTCGGCGGCCTGGTGCTGCTTTATTTCATGGTCCAGCCGAGCCAGCCCGAGACCAACGCCTACGGGGCGCCGCCCTCGGGGCTGCCCGCCGTCGCCTGAACGAGCCTCGGCTCAGCCACCGGCGTTGCCGACCAGCACGGGCTTGACGCGGTAGCTGTCGGGGAACACCCGCTTGAGGTTCTCGATCTTCGGCAGGTCGTTGATCGCGATGTAGGGCTGGTTCGGGTTCAGCGTCAGGTAGTCCTGGTGGTAGGCCTCGGCCGGGTAGAAGCCCTTGAGGGTTTCGACGGTGGTGGCGATCGGCCGGCCGAATGCGCGGGCCTTGTCCAGCTGCGCGATGTAGGCCTTGGCCACGCGTTCCTGCTCGGCGTTGGCCGCAAAGATGGTCGAGCGGTACTGGGTGCCGCTGTCCGGGCCTTGGCGGTTGAGCTCGGTCGGGTTGTGGGCTACCGAGAAATAGATCTGCAGCAGCCGGCCGTAGCTGATCACCTTGGGATCGTAGGTGATGCGCACCGACTCGGCATGGCCGGTGGTCCCGGAGCCGACCTCCCCGTACTGCGCCGTGTTGGCCGCGCCGCCGGCATAGCCCGAGACTGCGCTGGTGACACCCTTGACGTGCTGGAACACGCCCTGCACGCCCCAGAAGCATCCGCCCGCGACGACCGCGGTCTCGGTACTGGCGCCGGGCGAGGCGGCCAGGTCTTCGGCGGGTGCCGGAATCACCACGGCCGCTTCGGCCGCCAACGAAGGCACGACATGCCAGAGAGCAGCGCCTGCGCCCAGGACCAGCATGGCAAGGATCGGGCGCCTGGCCAGTCGGGCCAGGGCGCTGGAAGGTGCGGACGAAAGGGGGTTCATGGCGGTCTGGCTCCTGAGAAGGCGCTTGGGGGCTGGTTCATCGTACTGCGGCGAACGATGCAGGTGTGCACCCCGGCCGCCAATGCCCGCGTCCGGAGTGCGCACCATGGCTTACTTCTTCGTGTCGTCCTTGCCCATGGCGTCCTTGCCCATCGTGTCCTTGCTCATCGCGTCCTTGCCCATCGTGTCCTTGGCCATCGAGTCCTTCTTCATCATGCTGTCCTTGGCCATCGAATCCTTCTTCATGCTGTCCTTGGCCATGCTGTCCTTGGACATGCTGTCCTTGGACATGCTGTCCTTCGGCATTGCATCCTTGCTCATGTCGTCGGCCGCGAAGGCCGAGACGGTGCCGATCGCCATGAAGCCGGCCAGGAGAGTTGCGGTGAGCTTGTTCATTTCGGTGTCCTCTTGAGTCAGGTTTGAATTGGCACGGTTCGGGAGAACACGGCCGGGTTGTCGAAGGCGTCGAGTCCGCAGGTGTGGACTCAACTGCCGCCGAACCAGTTGTAGCCCTGGTCTTCCCAGTAGCCGCCAGGGTAGGTGTTGGTGACGAAGATCGCCTGGATGTGCTTCGGATTCTTGTAGCCCAGCTTGGTGGGCATGCGCAGCTTCATCGGAAAGCCGTACTTGGGTGGCAGCGGCTGGCCGTCATAGCTGAGCGTGAGCAGCGTCTGCGCGTGCAGGGCGGTCGGCATGTCGATGCTGGTGTAGTAGTCGTCCGCGCACTTGAAGCCGACGTACTTCGCGCTGGTGTCGGCGCCGACGCGGCGCAGGAAATCGGCAAAAGGCACGCCGCCCCACTTGCCGATCGCGCTCCAGCCTTCGACGCAGATGTGGCGCGTGACCTGGTCGCGCTGCGGCATGGCGCGCAGTTCGGCCAGCGTCCAGCTGTGCTTGTCGGCCACCATGCCGCTGACTTCGAGCTTGAACCCGGCCTCGTCGACCTGGCGTACTTCGTCCTCGCCGTAGTAGGCGTTGAACGGGAAGGGCCGCGTGATCATCGATTCGGGGTAGGTCGGCGCCATCCGGTTCGGATCGAAGAGCAGGCCCTGTACCTCGTCGTTGAAGCGCGAGATGCGGGTCAGTGCGGCGTCGACCGTCTGGTTGTCGCTGATGCTGCAGCCGCTGAGCAGCGTGAGGCCGCCGAGCGTCAGCGTGCGCTGCAGGAAAGCGCGGCGCGCGGGCTGTTCGACGCGGCGGCCGATGAGCTTGCGTGCCTCGGTGAGCACGGCCTCGCCGTCCACGTTCGCCAGGGCGAGGCGCTTCAGGGGCTTCATGCCGTTTCCTTGCTGCCATAGCTGCTCAACATGGTGAGCAGGGTGCGCGGCACCAGCGCCACCATCACCAGGTGCACCGCGACAAA
>DASXKG010000229.1:0-9789 GCA_036496965.1 Variovorax sp. | reverse complement strand
CGCCGATCTCGGCCAGCGCTGCACGCGAGAAGGTTGGCGCGCGCGGCCCGTAGCTGGTCGGATAGCGGTAGGCGGACACCTGGCGCGGATTCTCGACGGCAACCGGCGCGCTGCGCCCCGCCAGGAAGCGAATGCACAGCGCGCCCTGGTGGATGCCGAGCGCGCAGGCCGCCGGAGCCCCTTCGAAGGCGGCCTGGCCGGCCTGCACGAAAGCCTCCTGCCGGCCGGCGTTGAACTGGCGGTAGCGCTCCATGCCGCCGCCGTCGCCATTGATCTGCGGCAGGTAGTTCCACAGGCGCAGCAGGTGCGAGCAGCCGGTCTCCTCGAGCGAGGCGAAGAGATCGCGGTAGGCGCGCTGGGCCAGGGCCGCGACGCCCTCGTTGTCGAAGGCCTCGTCGAGATCGATGGCGCCGAGCATCCAGTGGCCGTCGCAGCGCCAGCGCACGGCGCCGGTCATGCCCGATTGGACGTGTTCGCCGGCATGCCAGACGTCCGCCATGGCACCGGCGGTCGACAGCACGCGTGCGTTCACCGTCGGCATCCAGGCCAGTCCATCGGGCGTGCCGTAGCCGAGGGCGGCAAAGGGCACGCGCCCCTGGGTGGACAGGGCCAGGCAAGCGGGCAAGGAGAGGCGCTCGACGCGCAGCGCCGGCGCGGCGAGGGGAAGTCGTGCGGTCATTGGGCCTCGACGATGTTTTCGCCGGCGAGCGGCCCGAGGTCACGGATATTGCGTCGGCGCCGCTGCCAGGCCTCCCAGGTGCGGCGCGGATGGGCAGCACTGACGACGAAGTAGATCGCCTTCAGCACGCGCAGCGAATTCCAGATCGGGGTCTTGCCGTGGATGTCGCCCGCGAGCAGGGACATCAGCGCCTCTTTGACGCGCAGCGGATTTTGCGGATACATGAAGAATTCGCGCATCGTCGGATTGGTGACTCGATAGATGAACCACGAGAATTCGCGCGGCCCTTTGTGCATGTCGCGCTCGAAGACGCGCCGCGCCATCGCCGCCTGCGACGGTTCCCGGTCGAGCGCAGCGGAGACGACCGCCACGCCCTCGAAAGCGCTGTGCATGGCCAGGTAGACGCCGGAGGAAAACACCGGGTCGACGAAGGTGAAGGCATCGCCCAGCATCAGGTAGCGCTCGCCGCTGCAGTGCGTGCTGGTGTAGGAATAGTTGCCGGTCGCGTAGACCGCGTCGTCGACCAGCGTGGCATCCTGGAGGCGGCGGGCCAGGGGTTGGCACATCGCGATGGTGTCGGCGAAGAAGTCTTTCAGCGGCTTCTTGCGCGACTTGAGGTAGTAGGGCCAGCAGACGGCGCCGATGCTGGTCGTGCCGTCGGCCAGCGGGATGTACCAGAACCAGCCGTGGGCAAACCAGAAGATCGTGATGTTGCCTTCGAGCTTGCCCTGGGCCCGCTCGGCGTTGGTGTAGTGGCCGAACAGCGCCGAACTGTTGTGCTTCGGGTTCTTCTTCTTGGCCTTGAACTTGTTCGCCAGGAAAGTGTCGCGGCCCGACGCGTCGATGACGAAGCGGGCGCGCCACTGGCGCTGGGCGCCGTCGTCGAGTTGGGCCCGCACCGTGGCGCCCTGCGCATCGAAGCTCACGTCTCGCACCCGGCAGCCTTCGACGGTCCGTGCGCCCGCGCCGGCGGCGTGGCGAAACAGGATCTCGTCCATCTCGGAGCGGCGCACATGCCAGGCATAGGGCATGGTCTTGTCCCAGGCTTCCGAGAACTCGAGCCGGGCCGAATGATCGTGGTCGGGCGAGACGAATTCGACACCCCATTTGGGCATGCCGATGCGCTCCAGCTCGGCGCGCACGCCGAGCTTGTCGAACAGCGCGACATTGGCGGGCAGCAGCGACTCGCCGATGTGAAAGCGCGGATGGTGCGCCTTTTCGAGGACCACGACGTGGCGGCCATCGCGGGCCAGCAGCGCGGCCGCGGTGGCGCCGGCCGGCCCCCCTCCGATGACGAGCACATCACAGTCTTCCTGGTGGGGCGTGGTGGCTTCGGAGGACGTCGTCGAAATGTTCATGCGCGTGAGTTTGGGGTGGGCGGGCCGCCCCGCAGGGCGCGCGGCACGCCGGCAGCCGGGATTATCCCAAAAAGCATTCCGCGCCCTTGTCGGACATGGCCTGCCGCTGCGCTCGCCGGACAGTAAACTCGCTGTCTGGATTGAAAACACGATGACAGCGAGAAACTGAGCCATGGCCGGACACAGCAAATGGGCGAATATCCAGCACCGCAAGGGCCGCCAGGACGAAAAGCGCGGCAAGCTCTGGACGCGCGCCATCCGTGAAATCACGGTGGCCGCCCGCACCGGCGGTGGTGACCTCGGCGCCAACCCCCGGCTGCGCCTGGCGGTCGAGAAGGCCAAGGCGGTCAACCTGCCGATCGACACCATCAAGCGCAACATCGACAAGGCCACCGGCAACCTCGAGGGCGTGAGCTACGAGGAAATTCGCTACGAAGGCTACGGCATCGGCGGCGCCGCGATCATCCTCGACACCATGACCGACAACCGCGTGCGCACCGTCGCCGAGGTGCGTCACGCCTTCTCCAAGCACGGCGGCAACATGGGCACCGAGGGCTCGGTCGCCTTCCAGTTCAAGCATTGCGGGCAGCTGGTGTTTGCGCCCGGCACGAGCGAAGACAAGGTGATGGAAGTCGCGCTCGAAGCCGGCGCCGAGGACGTGGTCAGCGACCCGGACGGCGCGATCGAGGTGCTCACCGCGGTGGCCGATTTCGAATCGGTCAGGAACGCCCTCGAGGCCGCTGGCCTGAAGCCCGAGCTGGCCGAAGTCACCATGCGAGCCGAGAACAGCATCGAACTCGCCGGCGAGGATGCCGCGAAGATGCAGAAGCTGCTCGACGTCCTCGAAGACCTGGACGACGTGCAGGAGGTCTACCACAACGCTGCGCTGTCCGAATGAGGGCCGTGCCGATGAAAGCCCGCGAATGAAGGTACTGGTGATTGGGGGAGGGGGCCGGGAGCACGCGCTGGCATGGCGCCTGACGAAGGCCAACCGGGTCAGCAAGGTCTATCTGGCACCGGGCAACGGCGGCACGCGCGCCGACCGGCGCTACGAATGCGTCGACCTGTCCGAACCCGCCGCCTTGCGTGCCTGGGCACAGCAGGAGAAGATCGCCCTCACCGTGGTCGGCCCCGAGGCGCCGCTGGCTGCCGGCGTGGTCGACGAGTTCCGCGCCCATGGCCTGCGCATCTTCGGGCCCACCCAGGCCGCGGCCCAGCTCGAAAGCTCGAAGGCGTTTTCCAAGGCCTTCATGAAGCGCCACCACATTCCGACGGCCGAATACGAAGCCTTCACCGATGCCGTCGCCGCGCATGCCTATGTGGACGCCAAAGGCGCACCGATCGTGGTCAAGGCCGATGGGCTGGCCGCCGGCAAGGGCGTGGTCGTGGCCAGCACGCTGGCCGAGGCGCACGAGGCCATCGACTTCATGCTGCTCGACAACAAGTTCGGCGTCTCGCACAACGAGGGCGGCGCGCGCGTCGTGATCGAGGAATTCCTGCAGGGCGAGGAGGCCAGCTTCATCGTCATGTGCGACGGCAAGAACGTGACCGCGCTGGCGACGAGCCAGGACCACAAGCGGCTGCTCGACGGCGATGAGGGGCCGAACACCGGCGGCATGGGGGCCTACTCGCCGGCGCCGGTGGTCACGGCCGAAGTGCATGCCCGCGCCATGCGCGAGATCATCCTGCCGACGGTGCGCGGCATGGAAAAGGACGGCATTCCCTACACCGGCTTCCTCTACGCCGGCCTGATGATCGACGCCACTGGCCATCCCAAGACGCTGGAGTTCAACTGCCGCATGGGCGACCCCGAGACGCAGCCGATCATGATGCGGCTGAAGTCCGACCTGTTCGAGGTGTTCTGGCACGCGACCGACGGCACGCTCGACCAGGTCGAGCTCGAATGGGACCGCCGCGTCGCGCTCGGCGTCGTGATGGCGGCCGAGGGTTATCCGCTGGCGCCGCGCAAGGGCGATGCGATCACGGGCCTGCCTCCCGAGGCGCCCGATGCCGTGGTGTTCCACGCCGGGACCGCGCTGGCCGGCGACCAGCTGCAGACCGGCGGTGGCCGGGTGCTGTGCGTCACCGTGCTGGCCGACAGCGTCAAGCAGGCCCAGCAGCGTGCCTACCCGATCGCGGCGCGCATCCAGTTCGACGGCGCGCAGTACCGCAAGGACATCGGGCACCGCGCCGTCCACGCGCGCGCTGCCCAGGCTTGATGCCCGACAGCACCCAGCTCACCCGGCCGGAGCAAGTCGCCGACTACCTGCGCGGCCTGCAGCAGCGCATCGTGGCCGCGATCGAGGCGGCCGATGGCGGCCGCTTCGTGCGCGACGCCTGGCAAAAGGATCCCGTAGAACCGCTGCAGGGCCAGGGCCTGACCTGCATCCTGGAGGGCGGCGCGCTGTTCGAGCGCGCCGGCTGCGGCTTCTCGCAGGTGCGCGGGCCGCGCCTGCCGTCCTCGGCGACGCAGCACCGTCCCGAGCTGGCGGCCGCGCCTTTCGAGGCCATGGGCGTGTCGCTGGTCTTCCATCCGCGCAACCCCTACGTGCCGATCGTCCACATGAACGTGCGCATGCTGGCCGCGCAGGTGGCCGATGCGGCGCCGGTGTGCTGGTTCGGCGGCGGCATGGACCTGACGCCCTGCTATGGCTTCGAGGAGGATGCGATCGGCTTCCATCGCAGCTGCAGCGATGCGCTGGCGCCGTTCGGTGACGACAAGTACCCGCGCTTCAAGACCTGGTGCGACGACTATTTCGTGTTGAAGCACCGCGGCGAGCAGCGTGGCGTCGGCGGCATTTTCTTCGACGACTTCTCCGAGCTCGGGGTCGACGGCGGCTTCGCGATGCTGCGCGCGGTCGGAGATGCCTTCCTCGGTGCCTACCTGCCGATCGTCGCGCGGCGGCGCGACATGCCCCATGGCGAGCGCGAGCGCAGCTTCCAGCTCTATCGGCGCGGCCGCTACGTGGAGTTCAACCTGGTGTGGGACCGCGGCACGCACTTCGGCCTGCAATCGGGCGGGCGCAGCGAATCGATCCTGCTGTCCATGCCGCCACTGGCGAGCTGGGCCTATCGGCAGGAGCCCGAGCCGGGCAGCGCCGAGGCCAGCCTCTACAGCGATTTCATCGTCCGGCGCGAATGGCTGTGAACCCGACGCGCATCGGCGTCTTCGGCGGCGCCTTCGATCCGCCGCACGACGCCCACGCGGCCCTGGTGCAGGCGGCACTCGCCCAGCTCGACCTGGCGCAGCTGCGCATCTTCCCGACCGGCCAGGCCTGGCACAAGGATCGCACGCTGAGCGCGGCCGGCGACCGCCTGGCGATGACGCGGCTGGCCTTCGAGGGGCTGGCGGGAACGCTCGTCGACCCGCGCGAGATCCTGCGCCCCGGGCCTACTTACACGCTCGATACCTTGCTGGAATTGCAGGCGGAATTGCCTGCTGCGCAACTGGTGCTGATCGTCGGTGCCGACCAGGCGATGTCGCTGCCGAGCTGGCACGGATTCGAGCAGATACTTTCGATTGCTATAATTTCGGTAGCAGATCGCGCAACCCCGATGGGCCCCACCGGAGGATTCGAGTCCGGCACACTGGCCTCCCTGGTGCCCGGCGCGCGGTTCGAGAAGCTGCAACTCCCCTTCATGGACATCAGCGCGACCGAGATACGGACGCGCGCCGCACGCGGCGAAGACCTGCGCGGTCTGGTTGCGCCGGCGGTTGCACGCTATATTGACAAACACCATCTCTACCGATCCACCTGATGACCACTGAAGCCGCCGCAAAAAAAGACATCCAGAAACTCCAGAGAGCCATCGTCGACGGCCTCGAGGACGTCAAGGCGCAGGACATCCAGGTTTTCGATACCGAGCATCTTTCTCCCCTGTTCGAGCGCGTGATCGTCGCCTCGGGAACCTCGAACCGGCAGACCAAGGCGCTGGCGTCGAGCGTGCGCGATGCGGTGCGCGATGCCGGCTTCAACAAGCCGCGGGTGGAGGGCGAGACCAACGGCGAATGGATCATCGTGGATTGCGGCCCGGCGGTCGCCCACATCATGCAGCCGGCCATCCGGCGCTACTACCACCTGGAAGAGATCTGGGGCGACAAGCCGGTTCGCACCCGGCTCGGCGCTGCCAAGCCCGCGGCTGCCGTGCAGGCATCCGAAGAGAAGGCGCCCGCCGTTGCCAAGGCGCCGTCGCTGCGGCGCTCGAGCGCGGCGAAGACAGCCATCCGTGCCGCGGAGCAGGCCGCCAAGGCCGCCAAGGAAAAGCCAGTGGCCAGGAAGACCGCCGCCCGCAAGACCGCGGCCAAGCCTGTCGTGCAGACGATGGTGGTCAACAAGGCGCCGGCCCGCAAGGCTGCTGCGGCGAAGAAGGCCGCGCCGGCTGCCAAGAAGGCCGCGCGCAAGACCGCCACGCCACGGCCATGAAGCTGCTGGTGGTCGCGGTCGGGCAGCGCATGCCCGGCTGGGCACAGACCGCCTGGGACGACTACGCCAAGCGCTTCCCGCCCGAACTCAAGCTTGAATTGCGCGCGGTCAAGACCGAGCCGCGCGGCTCCAAGTCGCTGGAGACCCTCTTTGCGGCCGAGCGCGAGCGCATCGAGGCCGCAACGCCCAAGGGCATGCGCATCGTCGTCCTCGACGAACGCGGCACTGCATTGACCACCAAGGCACTCGCGGCGCGCCTGCAGGCCTGGCAGGGCGAAGGCGACGACGTGGCGCTTGTCATCGGCGGCCCGGACGGGCTCGATCCGGGCTTCAAGGCGGCTGCCCACGAACGCATCCGCCTGTCCGACCTCACCCTCCCTCATGCCATGGCCCGCGTGCTGCTGGTCGAGCAGCTCTACCGCGCCTGGTCGGTCAATGCCGGGCATCCCTATCACCGAGAATGAAGCAGGCCGTTCTGTACCTGGCCTCGCAGAGTCCGCGCCGCGCGCAGTTGCTGGAGCAGCTCGGCGTTCGCCACCAGCTGCTGCTGCCGGCACCCGACGAGGATACCGAGGCGCTCGAGGCCGCGCTGAAGGGCGAATCGCCGAGCGCCTACGTGCAGCGCGTCACGGCGCTCAAGCTCGATGCCGCGGTGGCGCGGCGTGAACGCCTGGGACTTCCTGTCGCGCCGATCCTCTGCGCCGACACCACGGTCGCCCTGGGCCGCACGATCCTCGGCAAGCCGCTGGACGAAGCCGACGCCGCGCGCATGCTGGCTGCGCTGGCGGGACGCAGCCATCGCGTACTGACGGCCGTGGCGCTGCAGGACGGGCGGCGCCGGCTGGCGGCTCTGAGCGTATCCCATGTGCGCTTCGCCGAACTCGACGCAGCCTGCATCGCTGCCTACGTCGCCAGCGGCGAGCCGCTCGGCAAAGCCGGTGCCTATGCCATCCAGGGGCGGGCGGCGGCCTTCATCGCACACATCAGCGGCTCGCATTCGGGCATCATGGGACTTCCGATGTTCGAGACCGCCCAGTTGCTGCGCCAGACAGAAATATGCAAGACATCCTGATCAACTGGTCCCCGCAGGAGACCCGTGTCGCGCTGGTCGAGCATGGCGCGGTGCAGGAGTTGCACGTCGAGCGCACGCTGGAGCGCGGCCTGGTCGGCAACGTCTACCTCGGCAAGGTGTCGCGCGTGCTGCCCGGCATGCAGTCGGCCTTCATCGACATCGGCCTGGACCGCACGGCCTTCTTGCATGTCGCCGACATCGTCGCCCCCTTCACGCCGGGTTCGCGCCCGAGCGCCGGCGCGCCAGAGCGCGAGCACCGCGGCAACGGTGGCGTGGTGCCGATCGAGAGGCAGGTGTTCGAGGGCCAATCGCTGCTGGTGCAGGTGATCAAGGATCCGATCGGGACCAAGGGTGCGCGCCTGTCGACGCAGATCAGCATCGCCGGGCGGTTGCTGGTCTTCCTGCCGCAGGACAACCACATCGGCGTCTCGCAGAAGATCCCGCCCGACCTGCGGGATTCGCTGCGCACGCGGATGCAGGTGCTGATCGAGGCCGCGGCCGCCGCCGATGCGGGCGGCGTCGTGCCCGTGAACACCGGCGGCTTCATCCTGCGGACCAATGGTGAAGACTCGAGCGATGCCGAGCTGGCCGAGGACATCGCCTACCTGCGCAAGACCTGGAGCCGCATCCGGGAGCTGTCCACCCGCATGCCGCCGATGTCGCTGCTGCACCAGGACCTGAACCTGCTGCAGCGCGTTCTGCGCGACATGACCAGCGAGGACACGCAGACCATCCGCATCGATTCACGCGAGCAGTTCGACTCGCTGCTCAAGTTCGGCCTCGAGTTCATGCCGCAGGCGGCCGGCAAGCTGCAGCTGTATCGCGGCGAGCGGCCGATCTTCGATCTCTATGCGATCGACGAGGAAATCGCCAAGGCGCTCGGCCGCCGCGTCGACCTGAAGTCCGGCGGCTACCTGGTGGTCGACCAGACCGAGGCGCTGACCACGGTGGACGTGAACACCGGCGGCTTCGTCGGCGCGCGCAATTTCGACGACACCATCTTCAAGACCAACCTCGAGGCCGCGCAGGCCATCGCGCGCCAGTTGCGGCTGCGCAATCTGGGCGGGATCATCATCGTCGACTTCATCGACATGGCGCGCGACGACCACCGCGAGCAGGTGCTGGCCGAATTCCGCAAGCAGTTGGCGCGTGACCGCGTGAAGACGACGGCCGGCAGCTTTTCGCAGCTCGGCCTGGTCGAGATGACCCGCAAGCGCACCCGCGAATCGCTCGCCCACATGCTCTGCGAGCCCTGCGCGGCCTGCAGCGGGCAGGGCATCGTGAAGACCGCGCGCAGCGTTGCCTACGATGTGCTGCGCGAGATCCTGCGCGAGGCCCGGCAATTCACGCCGCGCGAATTCCGCATCGTCTCCTCGCCGCAGGTGATCGAACTCTTCCTCGACGAGGAAAGCCAGCACCTGGCCGGCCTGAGCGACTTCGTGGGCAAGCCGATCTCGCTGCAGGCCGAGCCCGCCATGGGGCAGGGCCAGTACGACATCGTCTTGTTGTAGAGCGCGCCCAGGGGCGAGCTATATCGTCGCGGCCTGTCCCGCCGGTGCCACGCGGATGGCATGGGTCTGCAGCCGCGCATACAGCCCGTCGAGCACCATCAACTGCGCGTGGCTGCCTTGCTCGGCCACCCGGCCATGGTCCATCACGACGATGCGGTCGGCGTGCTGGATGGTCGACAGGCGATGGGCAACGATCAGCGTGGTGCGGCCCTGCATGAGCCGGTTCAGCGCTTCCTGTACCAATCGCTCCGATTCGGTGTCCAGCGCCGAGGTGGCCTCGTCGAGCAGCAGGATCGGCGCATCCTTGTACAGCGCGCGGGCGATCGCCAGGCGCTGGCGCTGGCCGCCCGAGAGCTGGGTGGCGTTGTGGCCGAGCACGGTGTCGACGCCCTGGGGCAGGCTGTCGACATGGCCCGTGAGATTGGCGGCGGCCACGCATTCCAGCACCCGGTTGCGGTCGATCGCTGCACCCAGCGCCACGTTGGCGGCCAGGCTGTCGTTGAGCATCACCACGTCCTGGCTGACCATCGCGAACTGGGAACGCAGGCTCTTGAGCCGCCATTCGGCCAGGTCGTGGCCGTCGAGCAGCACTCGGCCCGCGCTGGGCAGCACGAAGCGCGGCAGCAGGTTGACCAGGGTGGTCTTGCCCGACCCGGAGGATCCGACGAAGGCGACGATCTCGCCGGGCTCGATCGTGAGATCGACGCCGTCCAGCGCGCGCGCCTCGTCTTCGCCGCGGTAGTTG
>DASXKG010000228.1:0-6190 GCA_036496965.1 Variovorax sp. | reverse complement strand
GGAGGAACGGCAAAACGATCACGCATCCTGACTTCGTGGCTTCGTGGATCTGTCGCGAGGTGGATTCGGGCGTGAGTATGCTTTGATCGACCGCGTGCGAATACTGTCCAGGTGGCCGATCTCCGATGGGAGATCGGTGGTTTCCGGCGCTAGACCACGTCGGTCGGCGCCACCACGACACGGGCGTACTTGCCCATCGCCTCGGGCTCCACGCCCAGCCATGCGGCGACCTGCCCGGGCTCGGTGCCGCGGCGCAGCTGGCGCAGGGCAAAGGTGTGGCGCAGCCGGAAGGAGCCGCCGTCGCTGCTGTCGATGCCGGCTTCCTCGAGCACCAGCCTGGCGGCCTTGTATTGCGAATCCCGGCTCCAGGATTTGCCGGTGCGCGTGGACGGAAAGAGGTAGGCGCCGGCGATCCGGGCCTCCGCCCGCACGTGAAGCCAGTGCTGCAGCAACTCGCCGGCCCAGGGCGCGATCGGCGTTTCCCGGGCCGGTGAGTTGCCGTTGCCCGGCACGGAGACTTTCCATGGCCGGTCGCGGACACGGCCCCCGTGAGAGGTCGGCGAATGGAGCGTCAGTGCGCGGACGTCGGCCGGCGTCAGGCCTCCGCCGAGCTGCAGCGCCACCGAACTTCGATTGCGGATCTCCTGCCAGCTGAAGGCCTTGTGGGCGTCGCGCTGGGCCGGCGTGGTCCCGGCACGGGGACGGGCGCTCGACAAGAAGGTGATCAGGTGCCGAGCCTCGGTGACCGAGAGGAACTCGGGCAACGGGTCGGCCTCGGCGGCTTCCGCATAGCGGATCTGCGGCTGTGCCGCGATCCAGTCGGCGGCGGCGGTGTTGGGGCGATCCCCCGTCGCGGCTGCTTGGTGCCGAAGCACGCGGTCGATCAGGCGCAGCAGGCGCAAGGCATGGCGCGGGGAAAGCGACCGGTCGGCGCTCTTCATGCCGAAGCGTGCGGCCTGGAAGGCCTTCAGGTCCTGCATGTCCAGCGTCGCCAGCGTGACTGCGGGCGACTGGCCCAGGGACCAGGCCATGAAGCCGCCCCACATGTCCCGGTAGACCTGGATCGAGGACGGCTGGCGCAGCGAACCGAGCGCCTGCTGGTCGTCCAGCCAGGCATCGAAGGCGAGCCGCATGGCCTGGACCGGGGACTCGTCAAAGAGGGGGAGGGATGAGTGCATTCCATAAATACGCTAACGGCACGTTTGGCAGAATACAGCATTCCTAGTGCCGGCCCTCATCCGCGTCAACTTGGACGAGTGCGAAGCTACAACAGGATTCCACAACGCTAGCTCCGAGCCGCGCACATCTCTTACAGTCGGGGCTTCGCAATAGGGCTGGCTGCGCGCAGGGAATAGGCCCCGCACTCGAGCCCAGCGTCCTTCATGACGCAGAAGAAACTTCGAATCACAGGTGCCAACGGAGGCGCCTACCAACTTGGTCAACCGATGTGCGTGCACGACGCCGGTGTGCTGCTGGGCACGTTGGATCCGGTACCTGTGGGCAATGCGGGGACCGAAATCCACGTCGAGCATTTCACGCCGACCCGCGTCGTGCGGGAAGAGCAGCGGCACGTCGGCCGCCTGGTGTTCCTGGAAATCTGCGAGTTCGTTGCAGAGAACTTCCACCAGGTGCAGGCGATCAGCTTCGCCTTTGCAAGGGAAGTGAGCATGCTGGGCGGTGGTGCGCAGCAGGCCATCGCCCGCGCGGAGACCATGGCCCGCATCGGGGCCATCAACGTGCAGGTCGCGCCCAAACCGAACGCCATGCCCGGCTTCTTTTCGGTTTCGGGCGTCTGGGCCTACAGCGAGCAGAACCTGGCCGCCCTCCGGGTCGTGCTGCACGAAGAGCGCGCGCTTTACCGCGATCGACCGATCGCCGCCGAAGCCGTCGAAAAGCCGGGCGTGCGCGCAGCGCTGCGCCGCCTGGTGCCGCGCCGCGGCGGTGTCTAAGGCCTGTCAACGCTAGCGTCAACAGGCCCTCAGACCACCAGCCGGTACCCCACCGCTGTCTCGGTCAGCAGATGACGCGGCTGGGCCGGGTCGGCCTCGAGCTTCTGCCGCAGGTGCCCCATGTAGATGCGCAGGTAATGGCTCTGTTCGCCATGCGACGGGCCCCAGACCTCACGCAGCAGCTGCCGCTGCGTCAGCACGCGCCCGGGCTGGCCGACCAGCACCGAGAGCAGCCGGTACTCGGTCGGCGTCAGATGGACCTCCACGCCGGCGCGCCGCACCACGCGCGCGCCGCGATCCACCTCGACATCGCCGAAGCGGAACGTCGCCTCGGGCTCGTCGCCGCCGGCAGCCGCGCGCGGACGGCGCAGGTTGGCGCGCACACGGGCGAGCAGTTCGCCGGTGCCGAAGGGCTTGGTCAGGTAGTCATCGGCGCCGGCATCGAGGGCCGCGATCTTGTCCGCCTCGTCGCTGCGCGCAGAGAGCACGATGATCGGCACTGCCGACCAGCCGCGCACGTCACGGATCAACGACACGCCGTCCCCATCGGGCAGGCCGAGGTCGAGCACCAGCAGATCCGGCTGGCGCGTGCCGGCCGCCGCCAGCCCATCGCGCAGCGTGCCGGCTTCGTGCACCAGCCAGCCCTCGGCCTCGAGCGCGCCGCGCACGAAGCGGCGGATCTGCGGCTCATCCTCGATCACGATGGCGGTGGGGTTGGTCATGGGCTCGGGCCTCGAGCGTGGGGGTCCATCAGGCCGATAGGTCGGAGGGCTCGGGCGGCGCGCGCCGGGGCAGGGTGACGACGAATTCTGCGCCACCGCCCGCTGCGTCGGCGGCCGTGATCTCGCCGCCGTGGGCATGCACCACCGCCTTGCAGATGGCCAGCCCGAGTCCGACACCCGCAGTGGCGGACTCGACCTGCCCGCGCGTGAACTTGTCGAACAGGGTGTGCTCGCGCCCCTTCGACGACGGCGGCAGGCCGCCTCCATGGTCGCGCACCGTCAGCACGAGGGCCCGCTCGGTGGCCTGGGCGCTGACCTCGATCGGGGGAGCGCCGTACTTGACCGCGTTTTCCAGCAGATTCACCAACACCCGCTCGATCAGCACGGCGTCGAACTCGACCAGCGGCAGATCCCGCGCCAGCGCGGTCTGCACGCGCACGTCGCCCAGCGCCGGCTGGGCCGCGCGAATGGCCGCACCCACCATCTCCTCGACCGACTGCCAGTCGCGGCGCAGGTTGACCGCGCCGCCGGCGATTCCACTCTCGAGCCGCGCCATGTCGAGCAGATTGCTCACCAGGGTATGGAGTTGATGGGCCTGCGCCACGATGGCGCGCGCCGCCGCATGCTGCGGCGCCCCGGCCGGCAGCGTCTGCAGCGATTCGGCCAGGGCGATCAGGGCCGTGAGCGGTGTGCGCACGTCGTGCGAGATGGCACCGAGCAAGGCATTGCGCAACCGCTCCGATTCCATCTCCACCACCGCGCGCTGCGCCACCTCGACGTAGTGCACCCGCTCCAGTGCGATGGCGATCTGGCGTGCCAGCGTGTCGAGTTGCTGCGCCTGCTCCGGGATCAACAGCCAGCGTGCCTGCGCAGGCTGCAGCGCCAGCACGCCACGCACCCGCATCGGCGCCTTCAGCGGAACGTAGTGCCAGGGTTGTGCCGCCAGGGTGGCGGTGCCGAGTCCCGCCGGCTGGCCCTGGCGAAAGCTCCAGTCGGCCACGCTCGCGTCGAAGCCCGGCGGTGCCGGCTGCGGCATCCGCAGACGGTCCTCCAGGTCCGACACCAGCACGACCGCCTGTCCGCCGAAATGCGACTCGACCGCCGACTTGCCGAGCGCCATGACCTGCGCGCTTTCCAGCGCTGCCGACAACTCGCGCGTCAGTTCGAACAGCGAGCGGGCGCGCCGCTCACGGCTGACCGACACGCCGGCCGCAAAGCGCAGCCCGACCGTGAGCTGGCCCACCAGCAGGCCGACGCCCAGCATGACGGCGAAGGTCACCAGGTACTGCACGTCGCTCACGGCCAGAGACAGGCGCGGCTCGACGAAGAAGAAATCGAATGCCGCCACATTGAGCGCCGCGGAATAGGCCGCCGGCCCGCGCCCGAAACGCATCGCCACGCCCACCACGCCCAGCAGGAAGAGCATGACGATGTTGGTCAACTCCAGCACGCCCAGCAGCGGCGTGGCGAGCAGCGTGATCGTGAAGCCGATCGCCGTGGCCCAGGCATAGCCGCGCCAGCGCGGCGGCAAATGGCCGCCCTTGCCGGTGTCATCCGCCTCTTGCGCGTCGGGGCGTGCGGCCGGGCGCTGATGCGACAGGCGGCGCGAACTGTCGCTGCGCGCCACCTCCATGATGTCCACCGCCGGCGCATGCCGCGCCAGCTCGCGCGCCACGGTGGTGGCCGGCCACCAGCGCCTCCAGCCCTGCACCGGCTCGGCGCGGCCGACCACCACCGTGGCGCAATTGAGCCGCTGCGCCTCGCCGGCGAGCGCCGCCGCGATGTCGATGCCGGTCAGGACCGAGGTCTGCGCGCCGAGTTCCTCGGCCAGCTTGAGCACGGCGAGGATGCGGTCGCGCTCGGGCGCGTCGAGCCGCTGCAGGCGCGGCGTCTCCACGTACGAAGCATGCCAGCGCACGTTGAGCTGGCCCGCCATGCGCGCCGCGGTGCGCACCGTCTGCCCCGCGCCTTCATGCGGACCCACGCAGGCCAGGATGGCGCCCGAGGTGTTCCATGCCGGCGGCCCGGCATCGCCCTGCGGCCCCGACTGCTCGACGCGCCATCCGCGCACGTCGTCTTCCACGTGTTCGGCGGTGCGGCGCAGCGCGATCTCGCGCAGCGCGATGAGGTTGCCCTTGCGAAAGAAGTTCTGCGCGGCGCGCTCGGCCTGCTGCGGGAGATACACCTTGCCGGCCGCCAGCCGACCCATGAGCTCGTCCGGCGTCACGTCGACCAGCACGACTTCGTCGGCCTCGTCGAGCACGCTGTCGGGCACCGTCTCGTTCACGCGCACGCCGGTGATCGCCCCGACCGTGCCGTTCAGGCTCTCCAGGTGCTGGACGTTGAGCGCCGACCAGACCTCGATGCCTGCGGCCAGCAGTTCCTGCACGTCCTGCCAGCGCTTGGCGTGGCGCGAGCCCGGCGCATTGCTGTGTGCCAGTTCGTCGACCAGCAATACCGCCGGCTTGCGCTCGAGTGCGGCATCGAGATCGAATTCGGACAGTGTTCGGCCCCGGTACTCCAGTTCGCGCAGCGGCAGCACATCGAGTCCGGCCAGCAGCGCCGCTGTTTCGCTGCGGCCGTGCGTCTCGACGACGCCGATGACCAGGTCACGGCCAGCCGCCTTGTCGCGCTGCGCCGCGCTGAGCATCGCCCAGGTCTTGCCGACACCCGCATTGGCGCCGAAGTAGATGCGCAGCTTGCCGCGCTGCGCGCGCGCCTCCTCCGTATGCCACTGTGCGAGCAGCGCGTCTGGATCGGGGCGGGCGTCGTCGAGCATGTGAGGGCCGGGCGCCGCAGATTAGCTCATCTCGGATCGCCGTCGAGCGCCAGGTTGAGCGCCAGCACGTTCACGCGCGACTCGCCGATCAGACCCCAGAGTGGTTTCTCGGTGTGCGCCTCGACCAGCTGTTGCACCTTGTCGGGCGGCAGCTTGCGCAGCCGCGCCACACGACCCACCTGGTAGCGGGCGGCCGCGGGGCTGATGTCCGGATCGAGCCCGCTGGCAGACGTCGTCACCAGGTCGACCGGCACCGGGCCGGCATTGCCGGGATCGGCGGCGCGCAGGGCCTCGACCCGCGCCTTGATCGCATCGGTCAGCGCCGGATTCAGGGGGCCCAGGTTGGCGCCACCCGACGAACCCGCGTTGTAGGGCATCGGCGTGGTGGCCGACGGGCGACCCCAGAAGTGCGCAGGATCGCTGAAGTTCTGGCCAATCAGCTTGGAGCCGATGGCTTCGCCGTTGCGCATCACGAGGCTGCCCGAGGCCTGCGCGGGGAAGACCACCTTGGCGACGCCGGCCACGGCCAATGGATAGAGGATGCCCGTGATCGCGCTGAACAGCACGAAAACAGCGAGCAGGGGACGAAAGAAATTTGCCATGGTGGTGCCTTCAGACCAGACCGACCGCGACCAGCAGCCAGTCGATCAACTTGATGCCGATGAAGGGAACGATGAGGCCGCCGATCCCGTAGATGGCCAGGTTGCGGCGCAGCAGCGCAGCCGCACCGACCGGCCGGT
>DASXKG010000227.1:0-7433 GCA_036496965.1 Variovorax sp. | reverse complement strand
CACGCGCCGCCTGACCCTGCGCGGCCAGGCCGGCCAGCAAAGCGGCGTCGACCTGATCTACACCGTCCAGTTCGATTGAAGTGGACCACCCCCGAAGCGCCTGCGGCGCCCCGAGTCGCTGCCAGAGGCAGCGGCTCTTCGGGGCCGTCCAAGCCTGCGCAGGCAGGCTTGGAGCCGCGGCCCTCAGCCCCTCAAAGGGGGCGATACCTGCGGCCCGGCGAAGCCGGTTCCGCGGTATCCCTGGCCTTTGGCTGCGCCGGTTTCATGCGTCGTGGGTTACGCGATCGCGTGGTGGATCACTCAGATGAGCAGCCAACGTCCGCGATTTCCGGTGCGGCTCGCGCCCACGGTGTCCGTGGCCACCCGCGCACGGCCGGCCGCGGCACCGATTTCCCCGGTGGTGCAGGGAACGCCCGCGATGGCCTCGGACGCCGTGCGTGCGCGCATGGTGCAGCGGCTGGCGGCGCAGGGCATTGCCGACGCCCGCGTGCTGCGCGCCATGGGCACGGTCGAGCGGCACCGCTTCGTCGACAGCGCCCTGGTCAATCAGGCCTACGAGGACACCAGCCTGCCGATCGGGCTGGGCCAGACCATCTCGAAGCCGAACGTCGTGGCCCGCATGATCGAGTTGCTGCTCGGTGCGCCGGCGCTGGCCAACAAGCCTGCCGATCGCCTGGGCCGAGTGCTCGAGATAGGCACCGGCTGCGGCTATCAGGCCGTGGTCCTGAGTCATGTCGCCGCCGAGGTCTACAGCATCGAGCGACTGCGCGGCCTGCACGAGAGGGCGCGCGTCAACCTGCGCGCCTTCCGCCTGGCGACGGTGCACCTGATGCTTGGCGATGGCATGGTGGGCTATGCCAAGGGCGCGCCCTATGCCGGCATCATCGCCGCGGCCGGCGGCGAGGCGATGCCGGAGGCCTGGATCGCGCAACTCGCGGTGGGTGGACGCATCGTCGCGCCGATGCACAAGGCGAGCGGCGGCCAGGCGCTGGTGGTCGTCGACAAAACAGCCCGCGGCATCGAGCGGCGCATTCTTGAGGCGGTGCACTTTGTCCCCCTAAAATCGGGGATTGCTTGAAGGAAGAACACATGCAGGGTATTGGCAATCGGAGCTGGCTTGCCGGCGTGACGCTGGCGTGCGTGCTCGTGATTGCGGGGTGTGGCGCACCACGCGGTCCGGTGCCGGTCGAGGATCGCGGAACGATGACGGAAGCTTCCGCAGGCGCACCGAATGCAGGCACTGTGCCCGGCGGTCCTCCGATCACCACCGACGCCAACGGCAAGCCGCTTGCCGGCATCGAGAACTACGGCAAGCCCGGCTACTACGCCGTGCGCCCGGGTGACACCATCCGCCGCATCGGTGCCGACACGGGGCAGAGCTGGCAGAACATCGCGCGCTGGAACAACCTCGACAACCCCGACCTGATCGAAGTCGGCCAGGTGTTGCGCGTGATCCCGCCGACCAACGAAGCCCAGGGCGCCGGCGCCGCGACGCGCCCGCTCGCGCCGCAACCCGCCGTCGCACCGGCCACTGCTGCAGCGGCGGCCGCTGCTGCTGCGACACCGCCCGCGGCCACGGCCAGCGCGGCACCCGCCAAGCCGCCGGCGCCGATCACGGCCTCACCGACGCCGCCCGCCGCGGCGGCGGGTGATGAGGACGTGGGCTGGATCTGGCCCGCGCAGGGCACGCTGATCGCGGGCTTCGACGAAGCCAAGAACAAGGGCCTCGACATCGGCGGCAAGGCCGGCGACGCGGTGCTCGCCGCGGCCGACGGGCGCGTGGTCTATGCCGGCGCCGGCCTGCGCGGCTACGGCAATCTCATCATCCTGAAGCACAACAACACCTACCTCACGGCCTATGCGCACAATCGCACGTTGCTGGTGAAGGAGGACCAGTCGGTGCAGAAGGGCCAGAAGATTGCCGAGATGGGCAACAGCGACGCCGACCGCGTCAAGCTCCACTTCGAAATCCGCCGCCAGGGCAAGCCGGTCGATCCGGCGCGGTACCTGCCGGCGCGCTAGAGCCGTGCCATGGACGCCGCCCGCCCTCATCGCACAGCGCCCGTGCGGCGCGGGGCGGGCAAGGGCGCCATCTCGAGGATCGCTCCCGAAGACGCCGAGTTGGGCTCGCCCGCGCGCGAGATCGCGCCAGGCGGTGCCGAATTCGGCAGTGATGGTGGCGACTCGCTGACGATCTATCTGCGCGAGATCCGACGCACGCGGCTCTTCACGCCCGACGAGGAGTACCACTGCGCGTGCGCCGTGCGCAGCGGCGATTTCGCGGCGCGGCAATCGATGATCGAACACAATCTGCGGCTGGTGGTCAACATCGCCAAGGGCTATCTCGGCCGCGGCGTGCCCATGGGCGACCTCATCGAAGAGGGCAACCTCGGCCTGATGCACGCGATCAGCAAATTCGAGCCGGAGCGCGGCTTTCGCTTTTCCACCTACGCGACCTGGTGGATCCGTCAATCGATCGAGCGCGCCGCCATGATGCAGGCGCGTGCCATCCGACTTCCCGTGCACGTGGTGCGCGAACTGCAGCAGGTGATGCGCGCCCGCCGGGCCCTGGAAGGCGATGCCGAGTTTGTCGCCAGGCGCCCCGATGGCGTGCGTGTCGAGGACATCGCGGCGCTGCTGGGCCGCGAGGTGCAGGAGGTGGCCGATCTCATGGCGCTGGCGGAGGCGCCGCGCTCTCTCGATGCCGGTGGAGGCGGCGGTGAGCGCGCAGACGACGGCTATACGCTGGCCGACACGGTGGCGTCGGAGGACGAAGGAATCGATCCGACCGGCACCACGCAGACGCATGAAGTCGAGCGCCTGCTCGACCGGTGGATCCTGCTGCTGAACGAGCGCGAACGCGAAGTGCTCGAAGGCCGCTACGGGCTGCATGACCGCGACCCCGAGACGCTGGAGGTGCTGAGCGCGCGCCTGGGGCTGACGCGCGAACGCGTGCGGCAGATCCAGAACGAGGCCTTGCTCAAGATGCGCCGGCAGCTGGCGCGCGCCGGCGTGGCGCGCGACGCATTGCTCTAGGGCCTGTCGACGCTATTTCCGGGGATCGGAAATAGCGTTAACAGGCCCTAGCCCCTGCTGGCGGCCGCGCCCAGCGGCCCTGAGACAATCCGTGCATGAAGAAGGATTCGACAGACAAGAAGCAAGCGCAAGACCCGAACGACGAATGGCTGCAGGTCGAGTCGCTCGATCTCGACGCCCAGGGTGTGGCGCACAAGGCCGATGGCATGGTGGTGTTCATCGAGGGCGCGCTGCCTTTCGAGGAGGTGCGCTTTGGCGTGCAGCGCAAGAAGAACAACTGGGAACAGGGCACCGTCACCGCCATTCGGCGTGAGTCCTCGCAGCGGGTGCGGCCCGGCTGTGCGCATTTCGGCCTGCACGCAGGGGCCTGCGGCGGCTGCAAGATGCAGCATCTCGAAGCAGCGGCGCAGGTGGCCGTGAAGCAGCGCGCACTGGAAGACAACCTCTGGCATCTCGGCAAGGTACGGCCCGAGAACATGCTGCGCCCGCTCGAGGGCCCGGCCTGGCACTACCGCTACCGCGCGCGCCTGTCGGTGCGGCACGTGGTCAAGAAGGGCACGGTGCTGATCGGTTTCCATGAGCGCAAGAGCCGCTATCTGGCGGACATGCAGGTGTGCCCGGTGCTGCCGGCGCAGGTGAGCGCCATGCTGATGCCGCTGCGCGCGCTCATCGGATCCATGGACGCGCGCGAGACCTGCCCGCAGATCGAACTGGCTTGCGGCGATGCGGTCGCCGGCGCCGAGCCCGGGGTGATCGCGCTGGTGCTGCGCCATCTGGCGCCGCTGTCCGCGGCGGACGTCGCGCGCCTCGAGGCCTTTGCCGAGCAGAACCCCGGCGTTCAATGGTGGCTGCAGTCCAAGGGCCCCGACACGGTCAGGCTGCTGGAAGAAGGCGGCCCTGAACTGGCCTACGAACTGCCGGAGTTCGGCATCACCATGCCCTTCAAGCCGACCGACTTCACGCAGGTCAATCCGCACATCAACCGGATGCTGGTGGGACGCGCCTTGCGCCTGCTCGACGTGCAGCCCGACGAACGCGTGATCGACTGGTTCTGCGGCCTCGGCAACTTCACGCTGCCGTTGGCCAGCCGGGCGCGCGAGGTGCTGGGCATCGAAGGCAGCGACACGCTGGTGGCGCGCGCCGGCGCCAACTTCGAGCGCAATCGTGCGGCAACCCCAACCCGGCGCGCACTGTCCGAGACGAGCTTCGTGGCGCGCAACCTGTTCGAGATGACGCCCGCGATGCTGGTGGCCGACGGCGCCGCGGACAAGTGGCTGGTCGACCCGCCGCGCGAAGGTGCATTCGCGCTGGCGAAGGCGCTGGCCGATCTGCATCAGCAGGTCGAGCCGCACGCCGGGGGCTGGTCGCCGCCCCGGCGGATCGTCTACGTGAGTTGCAATCCCTCGACACTGGCGCGCGACGCCGGGCTGCTGGTGCATCAGGCCGGCTACCGCTGCAGCTTTGCCGGCGTGGTCAACATGTTCCCGCACACCTCGCACGTCGAATCGATCGCGGTGTTCGATCGCGTCTAAAAAAATGGCCCCGGAAGGGGCCATCGACAAGGAGGGTGGGGCGCTCAGTCCCGCTCGCCGCCGAAGATGCCAAGCAGCGCCAACAGGCTCTGGAACACGTTGAACAGGTCGAGATAGAGCGCCAGCGCGGCGCTGATGTAGTTGGTCTCGCCGCCGTCGATGATCTGCTTCAGGTCATACAGCATGTAGGCCGAGAAGATGCCGATGGCAGCCACCGAGATCGCCATCATGCCGGCGCTGGAGCCGACGAAGACGTTGATCGCCGCGCCGATGACCAGCGCCATCGCGCCGACGAACAGCCACTTGGCCATGCCCGAGAGATCGCGCTTGATCACCGTGGCCAGTGTCGCCATGAGGAAGAACACGCCGGCGGTGCCGCCGAAGGCGGTCATGATGAGCTGGGCGCCGTTCGAGAAGCCGAGCACCAGCGCGATCAGGCGCGACAGCATCAGCCCCATGAAGAAAGTGAAGCCGAGCAGCACCGGCACGCCGGCGCCCGAGTTCTTGGTTTTTTCGATGGCGAACATGAACGCGAAGGCGCCGCCCATGAACACCATCAGGCCGAGGCCGCCGTTCAGCGAGCGGGTGATGCCGGTGGACACGCCCACCCAGGCGCCCAGCACCGTCGGCAGCAGGCTCAGCGCCAGCAGCCAATAGGTATTGCGCAGCACGCGCTGACGTTCCGCCTGCGGCAGCGTCTGGCCGTAGCCACTGGCAGCGTCGAGGATATTGACGGGGTCGTTCATATGGCAAAACTCCTGAGGTTGGCTGCAGTGCTGCAGTTGGGGCGCATTCTAGGTGTCTGCAAGGGGCAACCCCGCAAAGACCCGCTTCCGATCGTTCCCAAGGTCCGCACCGAGCGAAGGCTATGCTTCGGCCTGGCGCAACAATTCATCTCAACGCAAGACCATGAAAAACAAGTCATTTCTCGAACTCGCCGACATCAAGGCCATCGCCGCCGCCGCCGAAGCCGAGGCACTGAAGAACAACTGGGCGGTGACGATCGCGATCACCGACGACGGCGGCCATCTGCTGTGGCTGCAGCGGCTGGACGGCGCGGCGCCGCTGTCCTCGCACATTGCGCCGGCCAAGGCGCACACCGCAGCGATGGGACGGCGTGAAAGCAAGAGCTACGAGGACATGATCAATGGCGGCCGCACTTCGTTCCTGACGGCACCCGGCATCGAGGGCCTCCTGGAGGGAGGCGTGCCGATCGTGAAGGACGGGCAGGTGATCGGTGCGGTCGGCGTCAGCGGCGTGAAGTCGAACGAAGATGCGCAGATCGCCAAGGCCGGCATCGCCGCACTCGGCCTCTGACCCGAGACGATTTCCCCGTTGAAGCGATGATTGAATGATAATGATTCACAATTCAAAATCCATCGCGGCGATCGTCTCGTTTGGCTTGCCGCGTCTGGCTATTTCGGATCCGGTTCGGTGATGAAGCCGATCTTTCGCACACCGGCCTCGCGCGCGGCCGACATCGCCTGTGCCACGCGCTCGTAGCGCACGGCCTTGTCGCCTCGGATGTGCAACTCGGGCTGCGGGTCCTTGGCGGCCGCGACCGCCAGCCGCGACTTGAGTTCGGCGTCGTCGATCTTCTGGTCGTTCCAGTAGTAGCTGCCGTCTGCCGTCACCGAAAACAGGATGTTCTGCGGCTTGACCAGTTCCGGCTCGCTGCTGGCGCGCGGCAGGTCGACGTTGACCGCGTGCTTCATCACCGGCACCGTGATGATGAAGATGATCAGCAGCACCAGCATGACGTCCACCAGGGGCGTCATGTTGATTTCGTTCATCACCTCGTCGGGCTCGTCCTGGGTTCCGAAAGCCATGGTGCTCAGCCTTTCTTGAGCGGCACGACCGTGGCGTCGCTGCCGCCGCTCTGAACGCGGGCGCCGGTCACGAAGTAGGCATGCAGGTCGTGCGCAAAGCTGTTGAGCTTGGTCAGGATGAACTTGTTGCCGCGCACCAGCGCGTTGTAGCCGAGCACGGCGGGAATCGCGACGGCCAGCCCCAGCGCCGTCATGATCAGCGACTCGCCGATCGGGCCGGCCACCTTGTCGATCGTGGCCTGGCCCGCCGTGCTGATGCTCATCAGCGCGTGATAGATGCCCCATACGGTGCCGAACAGGCCGATGAAGGGCGCAGTCGATCCCACCGAGGCGAGAATCGCGAGACCGGTCTGCAGGCGCGCGGTGAACTCGTCGATGCCGTTGCGCAGGGCACGGGTGATCCAGTCGCTCACGTCCAGCGCATCGTGCAGATGCGCTCTCGTGTTGCGATGGTGCGCCGCCGCTTCACGGCCTTCGAGCGCCAGCGCGCGAAACGGATTGCTGTTGTCGCCGCCCAGCTTGTTGAGCGCCATCGCGAAGTCCTCGCTGTGCCAGAAATCCTGCGAATGCTTGGCCAGGCCCTTGTACTTGATGACGTCGAGTGCCTTGACCAGGATCACGATCCAGGACGCGAGCGACATGCCGATCAGAAGCAGCGCCACGGCGCGTGTGACGAAATCGCCTTGCTGCCAGATATTCAGCAGGCCGAATTGGGAATCCATGCGTAACTACTCCAGAGATTAATTGAGAATCCAGTTGATCGGCACGTCGTATTCCATCGCTTCGGCGACCCCGTTTCGTTTGCCCGGCACGAAGCGCCAATTCATGACTGCCGCGCGCGCGGCCTCGTCCAGCCGGTCGTAGCCACTCGTTGTCTTGATGCTGACCTGTTTCGGCAGGCCGTCGACGCCGATCAGGACACGCAGGAGGGTCTTGCCCTGCTCGCCGAGCCGCTTGCTCATGGCCGGATAGACCGGTTTGGGGTTCTGCAGGTAGTCGGCGTTGGTCGACGGCAATTGCAGCGACGGCGGCGCCG
>DASXKG010000226.1:0-2848 GCA_036496965.1 Variovorax sp. | reverse complement strand
TTCGGGCACCGGTTGCACGGTGGCCCAGCCGCCCTGCGGCAGCCGCACCGCGGCGATGAAATCGCCCACCACGAAGGGCACCGGTGCCAGGCCGAACCATCCGCGCGCGGGCGCCACCACCGGCGACGCCACTTCCTGCGGCGCGGCCCGCAGCGCGACGATGGCCGGCGACGACGCGGCCCCCGGCGTGGCTAAGGGCGCCGGGCTGGCGGCGGTCGTCGCGGCCGGCGCGGCGGGGTTCCGGTTCAGTTCGGCGGGCATCGGCGCTTCGCGCAGCGGCACGACGGCGCTGCTTTCGCCCCAGGCGGCGGGCACCGCCGGGTGCCGGACCGGTCCCGACGAGGGCGACGACGGGCCGGGTGCACCGAGCACCAGCGACCGGCCCCCGGGCCCCTGGCCGGACGCCGCCAGCGCTGCATTCGCCGGCAGCGTAAAGCCGCTCGCCGCCGCGTGAGTGGAAGGCGCAGCGAGCGAAGGAAGCGCAGACAAGGCCGGCGACGGCGAAGCCGAGGGCGCGGCTGAAAGCCCGGTCCCGAGGGATCCCGGCGTCGTGCCAGCCACGCTCTGCTGCGCCCGCTCCGAGGCGTTGCGCGGCGCGAAGTTGTTCGATATGCCGCCCAGCTCGATCGGTGGCGTCGCCCCCGCGATGGGGCCCGATGGGCGCGTCGATTCGGGGGCGAGAAGGCTCCCGCCGGATGCCGGAAGGGACATGCTGCCCGGCAGGTGCGAGCCCGGCGACCCGAAGCCGGCTCCCGATCCGTTGTTCATCGGGCCGCCCAGCGACAAGCCGCCGGCCTGCAAGCCGCCTGGCTGAAACCCGCCGGGCGCGCCGAAGGCGCCCGGGCCCGGGCCGCCGGCGCCGGCGCCAGGCCCGGCTTCGCCTGGATGGAACTGCACCTGGATGAAGCCGGCGTCGACCCGTTGCGCCATCCGCATCCTGGGCCCTGGGTCGGCGGCGCCGCTCAAGCCGCGCGGTGGCGCCCCGGCGGTGCCGGCGAAGGGAAGCGGCGTGTAGAAATACAGGCGCACCTCCGACTCGTCTCGTCCGAGCAGTTGCGCCAGGTCATGGCGCGAGCGCTCGGAGGTCAGCCAGCCGGGCCCGCTGGGCTCCGGTGGACCGGAACGCACCACGCGCTGGAGCGCCCGCCCGTTGTCAGCCGCGCCGGAAGCGCCGCCCAGGACTTTGGCGATGTCGTCGAGCTGGTACTGGGGCGGCGGCTGCGCTGGCAGCAGCATCGTCAGCGCCAGCGTCACCAACTGCGCCACCACCAGGCCGCCCAACAGCAAGGCCGTGATTTGCAGGGCCAGCGGCGGCCCGGACCAACGGCGCAAGGTGCGGATCGAATTCATGTTCGCAGAGGCCATCATGCAAAGCCGGTGTTGCCGGCGGATTTCGGCGTGTTGCGCATTGTTGCAGCGCTGGCCACAGTGGCCTGACCTTATGATTCGGGCGATTTCGCCGCCCCCAGTGAACCTGTCCACCCGCATTCTCATCGTCGACGACGACATCGGCATCCGCGGCCTGATGTCGTCCTTCCTCCAGAAGCACGGCTTCCAGGTCGACACTGCTGCCACCGTGGCGCAGATGCGCGAGACGCTGGCGGCCCAAGCCTATGCACTGATCGTGCTCGACGTGATGATGCCGGGCGAGGACGGGCTGAGCGCGCTGCGCGAGCTGCAAAAGAGCGGTGGGCCGCCGGTCATCATGCTGTCTGCCGTGGGCACCGATGTCGATCGCATCGTCGGCCTGGAAATCGGCGCCGAGGACTATCTCGCCAAGCCCTGCAACCCGCGGGAACTGCTGGCGCGCATCCGCACCGTGCTGCGCCGGGTGTCGACGCCGACCGCGCCGGCGGCAGCGGGCAGCGGCGCCCCGGCCGCGGATGACGACAGCGAGATCCTGCATTTCGACGGCTGGCGCCTCGATCTCGCGGCCCGCGTGCTGAGCGATCCGAAGGGCCAGGTGGTTGCGCTGTCGGACGGCGAATTCAGGCTGCTGCGCACCTTCGTGCTGAATCCGCGCCGGGTGCTGGCGCGCGATCGATTGCTCGACCATGCGCTCGGCGCGGGCAGCGAAGCTTTCGACCGGGCGATCGACGTGCAGATCAGCCGCCTGCGCCGCAAGCTCAGCGCCGGCGCAGAGCGCGCGAACCTGATCCGTACCGTGCGCAACGAAGGCTACATGTTCACCTCGGCGGTCACCCGCCGCGCGCCGTCGCCGTAACGAATCGGCAAGCTCGGGAAATCCGGGCGCAACACGTTCACGTGAAGCTCCGGGCTCCATCTTCAACGGAGCAAGACGACGTGCAACATCTCATCAGCGATTCCACGGGCCCGGCCGACGGCCGGCGTCATCCGAGCTGCGGCGGCGAGGTCTTGCCATGAACGCCACCGCCATCGCCATCGCTTCGGCGGTATTTTTCATCCTGGTGATGTTCTGGCATTCGCTCAAGGCGAACCTGCAGGGGCCCTCGGACCGGCTGGACGCCGTCCTGAAGCCACGCGACATCGCTCCCGGCGAGCCGTCCACGGCACGCGAACCGGAGGCCATCGACCTGCGGCAGTTCCTTTGCGCACTGCAGGCCGACTACGAGACGACACTGGAGCGGCTGGGCATTCGCCTGGCCGTGGAGCTGCCCGCCATGCCCCTGACCGTCGCCGTTCGCAAAGGCGATTTGCGCAGGCTGTTCGCGCACATCATCCGCGCGCTTTGCGATGCGCCCGAAGCCGGAGTCACCTTGCGCATCCTGGCGCGCTCGGACGGCAGGCAGGCGGTGGTCAACTGCTTCGATGCCGGGACCGCCGAGCCGCGGCTGGCCAGGGACTTCATGGCGGCCGGGCCAGCCGG
>DASXKG010000225.1:0-5741 GCA_036496965.1 Variovorax sp. | reverse complement strand
TGCGCCATCTGCAGCGCGGCTGGAGCTTCCTGCGCGCCGAGCTCAACGAGATGGTCGACGTGCTGCCGGCCCAGCAGCGCGTCGGCGACGAGCACTGGTACCGCGGCACGGCGGACGCGGTCTACCAGAACCTCGACATCATCCAGACCCGTTCGACGCCGCACGACTACGTGGTGGTGCTGGCCGGCGACCACATCTACAAGATGGACTATTCCATCATGCTGACCGACCACGTGGCGCACGGACGGGGCTGCACGGTCGGCTGCATCGAGGTGCCGCGCATGGAGGCGGTGGCCTTCGGCGTGATGCACATCGATGCCGAGCGCAACATCGTCGCCTTCCTCGAGAAGCCGGCCGATCCGCCCGCCATGCCCGGCAAGCCCGAGGTGGCGCTGGCCAGCATGGGCATCTACGTGTTCGATTCCGAGTACCTCTACCAGCTGCTGGAAGACGACAACGCCAACCCGAATTCGAGCCACGACTTCGGCAAGGACATCATCCCGCGCGCGGTCGCCGAAGGCCGCGCCCTGGCCCATCCCTTCGGGATGTCCTGCGTCACCCGGGCCCGGCTCGGCGAGGACGCCCAGGCCTACTGGCGCGACGTGGGCACGATTGATGCATTCTGGGCTGCCAACCTCGACCTGGCCTCGATCACCCCCGAACTCGACATCTATGACACCGACTGGCCCATCTGGACCTACCAGCGGCAGCTGCCGCCGGCCAAGTTCGTGCTCGACCGCGACGGCAAGCACGGCATGACGGTCAACACCATCGTCTCGGGCGGCTGCATCGTTTCCGGCTCCAAGGTGAGCAGCTCGGTGCTGTTCTCGGGCGTTCGGATCCATTCCTTCTGCGAGATCAACGAGGCGGTGCTGCTGCCCGATGTGGAGGTCGGCCGCGGCTGTCGGCTGAACAAGGTCGTGATCGACCGTGCCTGCGTGATTCCGGACGAAATGGTCATCGGCGAAGACCCGGAGGCGGACGCCGCCCGCTTCGAGCGGACCGACGGCGGCGTGGTGCTGGTCACGCGCGAGATGCTGAAACGCCTCGCGTCCTGACCCGAGCCATGCGGATCCTCCAAGTCAGCGCCGAACTGTTTCCGCTGCTCAAGACCGGGGGTCTGGCCGATGTCGCCGGGGCGCTGCCGCTGGCCCTGCGGATGCTGGACCAGGACGTGCGCGTCTTGCTGCCGGGCTTTCCGGCGATCTTCGCCGGCCTGCGCGAGGCGCAGCCGGTGGCCGACTTCAGCGCGCCCTGGGGCGAGCCGGCGCGCCTCGTCCTCGGCCGCATCGAGGTCGACGGCACAGCGGACCTGCTCGCCTACGTCATCGATGCACCCGGCCTCTACGACCGCCCGGGCAATCCCTACGAGGACGCCAACCGCCAGCCCTATGGCGACAACCATCGCCGCTTCGCCCTGCTGGGCTGGGCCGCCGCGCGGCTGGCCCAGGGGCTGGATGCGACCTGGCAGCCCGAACTGATGCATGCGCACGACTGGCACGCCGCCCTGGCGCCGGCCTACCTGGCCTTCGCGCCGCCGAACGGCCGAGCGCGCACGACCACCGTCTTCACGGTGCACAACCTCGCCTACCAGGGCCTTTTCGGGGCCTGGAACTTCGCCGAACTGGGATTGCCGCCCGCAGCCTTCTCCGTCGACGGCCTCGAATACTACGGACAGCTCTCCTTCATGAAGGGCGGCCTGCGCTACGCGGACCGCATCACCACCGTCAGTCCGACCTACGCGCGCGAGATCCAGACGGCGGAACAGGGTTTCGGCCTCGACGGCCTGCTGCGCAGCCGCTCGGATGCGCTCACCGGCATCCTGAACGGGGTCGACGAGGAGGTCTGGAATCCGGCCGGCGACACGCTGATCCCGCACCGCTACGATGCGCGGCGCCTGGCCGGCAAGGCGCGCTGCAAGGCCGCCCTGCAGGAAGAGCTGGGCCTGGCGCCGCAAAGCACCGCGCCGCTGTTCGTGGTGGTGAGCCGCATGACCGAACAGAAGGGGCTGCACCTGGTGCTGGGCGGCCTGGACGCCCTGCTGGCGCAAGGCGGCCAGCTGGCGCTGCTGGGCAGCGGCGACGCCTGGCTGGAGGCCGCCTTCCGCCGGCGGGCGGCGGATGCGCCGCAATCGGTCAGCGTCACGCTCGGCTACAGCGAGGAGACCGCGCACCGGCTGTTCGGCGCCGGCGACGTCACGCTCGTGCCCTCGCTGTTCGAGCCCTGCGGCCTGACCCAGATGTACGGCCTCAAGTACGGCGCCCTGCCGCTGGCGCACCGCGTGGGCGGCCTGGCCGACACGGTGCAAGATGCCACGCTCGAGGACATCGCCAGCGGCGAAGCGAACGGCTTCACCTTCGGCGACTTCGGCGCCGAGGGCTATGCGCGCGCCGTGCGCCGCGCCTTCGCGCTCTACCGGCGCGCCACCGATTGGCGCAGCGTGCGCGCCAATGGCATGCGCCGACCCGCAGGTTGGGGCAGCGCCGCCGCCCAATACCTGGGCGTCTACGCTGCCGCCATGGCCTGACGCGCCAAGCCCAGAACCCACCTTTTGCATCATGACCATCGAAAACTTCCGATACGACCATCCGCACCGCGACGTCGCAGCCTTCAAGCTGTCGGTTGCCAACAAGCTGATCTACGCGGTCGGCAAGGACCCGGTCGCCGCCAGCCCCGACGACTGGCTGCACGCCACCGCGATGGCAGTGCGCGACCAGCTGGTCGAGCGCTGGATGGCAACCACGCGCGCGCAGTACGCCCAGAAGCTCAAGCGCGTCTACTACATGTCGATGGAGTTCCTGATCGGGCGCACCTTCACCAACGCGCTGCTGGCGCTCGAGCTGCAGGACACGGTGCGGCAGGCGCTGGCCGACTTCGGCGTCGACATCCAGGCGCTGGCCGAGCGCGAGCCGGACGCGGCGCTGGGCAACGGCGGCCTTGGCCGGCTGGCGGCCTGCTTCCTCGATTCGATGGCCACGCTCGGTGTGCCCGGCATGGGCTACGGCATCCGCTACGAGTACGGCATGTTCCGCCAGCGCATCGTCGACGGCCAGCAGGTCGAGACGCCGGACTACTGGTTGACGCGCGGCAATCCGTGGGAATTCCACCGGCCCGAGGTGAGCTACCGGGTGCGCTTCGGCGGCCACGTGCAGCGCCGCGAAGGCAACCATGCGCCCTACGGCGCCGCCAACTGGGTCGACACCCACGACGTGCTGGCCATGGCCTACGACACCATCATCCCGGGCTACGGCACCCAGGCCACCAACACCCTGCGCCTGTGGTCGGCCAAGGCCACCGAGGAGATCGACCTCTCGGCCTTCAACCGCGGCAACTACATGGCGGCGGTGGAGAGCAAGAATCATTCGGAGAACGTCTCGCGGGTGCTCTACCCCGACGACTCCACGCCATCGGGGCGCGAACTGCGCCTGCACCAGGAATACTTCTTCGTCAGCGCCAGCGTGCAGGACCTGCTGCGCCGCTACCTGCGCAACCACACCGACTTCGAGGCCCTGCCCGACCAGGTCAGCATCCACCTGAACGACACCCATCCGGTGCTGGCGGTGCCCGAGCTGATGCGCCTGCTCATCGACGACCACGGCCTGCCGTGGGACACCGCCTGGGCCCATACGCAGAAAGTCTTCAGCTACACCAACCACACGCTGATGCACGAGGCGCTGGAAACCTGGCCGGTCGAGATGTTCGGCCGCATCCTGCCGCGCCACCTGCAGATCCTGTTCGACATGAACTCGCGCTTCCTGGCCGAAGTCACGCACGGCCGCGAACAGGACGTCGAACTGCTGCGGCGGCTGTCGCTGATCGACGAATCCGGCGAGCGCCGGGTGCGCATGGCCTACGTGGCGGTGCTGGCGAGCCATTCCATCAACGGCGTCTCGGAGCTCCACTCGGAGCTCATGAAGCAGTCGATCTTTGCCGACTTCAACAAGCTCTTTCCCGAGCGCTTCAACAACAAGACCAACGGCGTCACGCCGCGGCGCTGGCTGGCGCAGGCCAATCCGCCGCTGGCCGCGTTGCTGGACGCGCGCATCGGCCGCGGCTGGCGGCGCGACCTGATGCAGCTCGAAGCCTTGCGGCCGATGGCGCAGCAGGCCCCCTTCGTGCGCGCCTTCCGCCATGCCAAGCGGGAGAACAAGCTGCGGCTGGCGAACTGGATCGACGAGCACATGCGCCTGGACATCGATACCGAAGCGATGTTCGATGTGCAGGTCAAGCGCATGCATGAGTACAAGCGGCAGCTGCTCAACGTGCTGCACGTCATCACCCGCTATCACCGCATCCTGGAAGCGCCCGACGCCGGCCACGTGCCGCGCGTGGTTGTCTTCGCCGGCAAGGCGGCCTCGGCCTACCAGGTGGCGAAGCTGGTGATCCGGCTGATCAACGACGTGGCGCAGGTGATCAACGGGGACGAGCGCGTGGGCAAGCTGCTGAAGGTGGTCTTCCTGCCGAACTACAGCGTGAGCCTGGCCGAGGTCATCATGCCGGCGGCCGACCTGTCGGAACAGATCTCCACCGCCGGCACCGAGGCCTCGGGCACCGGCAACATGAAGTTCGCGCTCAACGGCGCGCTGACCATCGGCACGCTGGACGGCGCCAATGTCGAGATGCGCGAGCACGTCGGGCCGGAGAACTTCTTCATCTTCGGCAACACCACGCCCGAGGTCGCCAACATTCGCGCCACCGGCTACCACCCGCGCGACATCTACGAGGCCACGCCGGAGCTCAAGCGCACGCTGGACAGCATCCGCGACGGGCTGTTCTCGCCGACCGAGCCGGCACGCTTTCAGCAGATCTTCGATGCGCTCGTGAGCTGGGGCGACCACTACCTGCTGCTGGCCGACTACGCGAGCTACATCGAGGCGCAGGCCAAGGTCGACGCGCTCTACCGCGACGCGGACGCCTGGACCCGCATGGCGATCCTGAACGTGGCCGGCATGGGCGCCTTCTCGTCCGACCGCACGATCGCGCAGTACGCCCACGAGATCTGGCACACCAAGCCCGTGTCACTGACATCGGCAGCGCCGGAAGCGGCTACGGTCTCTGCTGGGATGGCGCTTCGGTGACGAAACCGATGCGGTTCAACCCGGCCTTGTTGGCGATGCCCATCAGCTCGACCACGCGGCCGTAGGGCACGGTCTGATCGGCGCGCAGCTGGACTTCGGTGTCGCGGCTGTCCGCGGCGGCCTTCGCCAGCGCCGCGGCCAGTTCGGTGGTCGTCACCGGCTGGTCGTTCAGGTACACCTTGCCCGCGGCGTCGAGCACCAGGCTGACGAATTTCGGCGTGTCGTTGGGCTGGCCGGCGTCGCTGCGCGGCAGGTCGAGCTTGATCGAGCTGGCCATCAGCGGCGCGGTGATGATGAAGATCACCAGCAGCACCAGCATCACGTCGACCAGCGGCGTGACGTTGATGTCGGACATCGGACGCTGCCCGCCCGCGCCGGTCGAGCGGCCCCCGGTTGCGGCGCTGCCGAGCGAAGTGCGACCGAAGGCCATGCGGCTCAGACCGGCATCGGCCGCGCCGGTGCCGGCGCCACCTCGCGCGGCGGCGCTGCGCCCAGCGTGCCGAGCAGGTCATGGGCGAAGCCTTCGAGCTCGGCCTCGATGCGGCCCACCACGCGGCCGAAGACGTTGTAGGCCAGCACGGCCGGAATGGCCACCGCCAGGCCGAAGGCGGTCATGATCAGCGCCTCCCCCACCGGACCGGCCACCTTGTCGATCGTGAAGCC
>DASXKG010000224.1:0-2485 GCA_036496965.1 Variovorax sp. | reverse complement strand
CGCCGCCCAGGGCACCCATGCCGGCGCCGGTCACGGTGCCCTGCTGCTGCGGCGTCATGTTCGTGCAGCCCGCGACAAGCGCAACGGCCGCGATGGTCGTCATCCATTGGAGTCGTTTCATGGTCAGTCTCCGTTACTTGTTGGCTTGCAGGCCGGGCACGGCCATCTCGAACCAGATGATGTCCAGCACGGGCCGCTGGAGCTTGCCTGGATTGGCGGCGTACCAGCGGTCGACGCCGTCGCTCACGCTCTTGAGGCTCTGGCCCTGCATGCCCTTGGCCAGCCGCGGAATGAAGCTCTGGTCATCGGCGGGCGGCCTTCCCTTGGCGTAGGCGGTCTCCACCTGGACCATGTTGGCCATACCGACCAGGTAGGCCTTCTTCACCGCGTCGCTCGAGGCGGTCCATTGTTCGCCGGTGACCATGGCGACGTCGGCGGCCCGGGCCGGGCCCCAAGCCATGGCCAGCGCCACGCATGAAACGGCCATTGCCGCGCGCATCTGCAGTCGTATTGTCATCGTCTTCTCCATTTGCAAGATCGTTTGCCAGCCACAACTCGGAAGGCATGATGCGCTTGCTTCTCGACGCGTGTCAAACCTGCGCCAAGCCCTGCGTTCGCGGCGCCAGAAACGAATTCGAACGCCTTGACAAACAGCCATTGAGGGCAACCATCGTCACATCCTTACCCCCAGGACCAAGGAGAAAACGCCATGAAGAAAATCATTCGCTCGAGCTTCGTCGCGCTGACTTCCGCCGGCGCACTGCTGGGCGCGTTCGGCGCTCTGGCCGCGTCGGCCGACGATGCGGCGAAATGCAACGATCCGCGCGTCGATCGGGCAGCCTGCCTGCGCGAGATGCAGGCCGCCGACCAGGCCAAGCGCCAGGGCCAGCTGACGAGTTCGGGCAACTACGAGCAAAACCGGCTGGCCCGCTGCCAGCGGCTGCCCGCGGCTGACCAGCCGGCCTGCGAGAAGCGCGTGACCGGCGCAGGCGACACGAGCGTCCGGGGCAGCGTGGAAGGGGGCGGAAAGATTCGCACCACCGAGGTCCCGGTCGCACCCGGGAATTGATCGCTGCGTGTTGCTACGCTAGGAAAAGCTGGGGCCGGGGCCCCACGCGGGATCCCCGGCGAACCCGGCGGCGAGTCGGGTCAGCAGCCTGGACCGGGCGGCGTCGATGCTCTGGCCTTCGTCGACCCGCCAATGCAACTCCAGTTGAGCGCCGGCCGCGTCGATCCGGGTCAGCACGCAGGGCCCCACGGACTGCTGGCCGAGCGCTTCGACCGCCGTCGCGACAGCCCGCGCGCAGGCTGCGTCGATGTCCGAATCGCGTCCGACGCCGATCTCGATCCTCATCGGGAAGGGCGTGACGCTGGCGCTGAGGTTGATGGTGACCTGGCTGGCGGCGACGCTGTTCGGCAGCACCACCAGGCGTCCATCGGCGGTCCGCAAGGTGGTGTAGCCGAGCGAAATCGCCTGCACCTCGCCGATCGCGGTCCCGGTCGGCGCGGCCACCTGAAGCGTATCGCCCAAGTGGAACGGCCGGTAGATGGTGATGGCCACGCCCGCCACCAGATTGCCCAGGGTGCTCTGGGCTGCCAGGCCGATCACCACCGAAGCCACGCTGGCGCCCGCGAGCAGTGCGGTGCCCATGGCGCGCAAGGCCGGAATGAGGTGTGCATACAGGATCAGCATCAGCACCCAGATCAGCGCCGAGGCCAACTGCTGCACGAAGGTGATGGTGGTGCGGTCCAGGTAGTCGCGCCGCGACATCGCCTGGCGCACCGCCATCCGGAGGCCGCGCGACAGGAACGACGCGCCGAGCACGAACAAGACGAGATAGACCAACGCGCCGACGAGAGAGGCGGGGCTCAGGAAGGAGAGCACATCGCCCTCCCCCAGTCTCAGTTCGTGCATGATCATCCGGTGGCTTGTCGAAGCCTAGAGTCTAGCCATGCGTTCGACAGGCATGCGTAGGATCCCGCTTTGGACGGCGACTGGCGCCGGCGCATCCTCCGGGACCGTGGAGCGGCGTCCGGTCGACATGATCGGCGCCAGCGTCGAAGCGCTCGATGCCGTGTCGAAGGGATCGCATGCATCTGCCTCGGCGGGACGCTGGCATCCGGACAGGCCGGCAAGGATCAGCAGGTACAGGCCGGCCATGCCCACTCTCGGCGCCCGCGCCACGAACATCGGCGTCATGGGCTGCCCACGATCGAAGACGTCTGGGTCCGCAGCAAAGGCAAGCGCAGGGTCAGGCATGGCTGCCCGAGCGGCGATGGCGCCGCGTAGAGACGCCCGCCGTGCGCGTCGACGATCGATCGGCAGGCCGCAACACCCGGCGCTCCGGCTGGCCCGGCCGCCATGAAGTCCCTGGCCAGCCGCGGCTCGGCGGTCCCGGCATCGAAGCAGTTGACCACCGCCTGCCTGCCGTCCGAGCGCGCCAGGATGCGCAAGGTGACTCCGGCTTCGGGCGCATCGCAAAGC
>DASXKG010000223.1:0-3730 GCA_036496965.1 Variovorax sp. | reverse complement strand
GGCCGACGGCGAAGGTTCGGCGAGCCGCGGCGCAGGCGCCGGGCGCGCATGGTCATGGCCCTGCGAAAAATGCTCCGAGCCGGCCTGCGAGCACCGCCTGTTCAGCGATCTGCTGGCGCAGCGAAACTAGGACCCATGACTCTTCGATCACGCTGGCGCGCCGTTCATGCCTTTCTGGTCCTGTCCGCGGCCGGCCTGGTGGTCACGGCCGCCCTGGCGGCACCGGCCAGCGTCACGGTCGAGAACCAGACCCGCCCCACCGCCTGCGCGGAAGAAGACAACGTCTCGCTGAACCTGCGTGGCCAGGGCATCGCGCGCTTTCGCGTCGAGGCGCTGCAGCCGCCCTACCTGGCCGACATCCATGACGACCGGACGGCGCCCGACTTCTCGGGCTGCAACTTCGACGGCGGCGTCCATCCCACCGATCCGAGCTTCAGCTTTCGGCCCCGCACCGTCGTGCTGCACGAAGACAGCCGCTGGCGCATCGTCGGCATGACGCTGCCCCGCTTCTGGCGCCCCAACCGCGTGCCGGTCCGGGTCGGCGCGCGCTCGGGCGACGACTTTCACCTGCTGCAGATCTTTGCCAAGCGCGGCCGGAGCAAGCCGATGGAGGCGCTCGTGATGTACCCGGCCGACGGCTACTGGCGCATCAAGCCGCTGCCCTTGCCGGGCTTCGGGGACGGCGCCTATGGCTCTTCGTTCCTGATGGGGCCGGTGCAGCCGGGCCTGCGGCCGGTGGTCGACATCGCCTCGATCACCGTGCGTCCGGATCCGCTGTCGATCCGCGTGCGCTTCTCGGATGGCGGCAGCGCCGAGGTCCGGGTGGCGGAGGTCAGCCGCATGCGCACCGCGCTCGACGTGAGGCTGCATCCGCCCACGCGCGGCGAGCGTCCCTTTGCGGTGCTGCGCTCGATGTATGTCGCGCCGGACAATGCGGACATGGCCGTGGTGCGCTGGCAAGCCGCGCCATCCGGACCCTGGCAGACGCAGGCGCTGCCCGAGGTCTCGACGCTCGAGGCGACCGACGTGCTGTTCGGGCGCACCCGGCCTTCGCGCCACAACACCAGCGCGCCGGACATCCGGTTCAGCGCTTTCGGACACTAGCCGCGGCGCATGGCCACCTTCGAATGGATCATCGTGCTGCTGCTCGGCGCGGCGCTGCTGGCCACGCTGGCGCGCAAGCTCGACGCCCCCTACCCGACCTTCCTCGCGCTCGGCGGCACCTTGCTCGCCTTCGTGCCCGCCAGTCCGAACTGGACGCTCGACCCGCAACTCGCCTTGACGCTGTTCGTTGCGCCGGTGCTGCTGGACGCCGCCTACGACACCTCGCTGCGCGACCTGCGGGCCAACTGGCGGCCGGTCGCGGGGCTGGTCATTGCCGCGGTCGGCACCACGGTGATCGCGGTCGCGCTGGCGGTGCGCTGGCTGGCGCCCGGCATGCCGTGGCCGATCGCGATCGCGCTCGGGGCCATCGTCGCGCCGCCGGACGCAGCGGCCGCCACCGCGGTGATGCGCCAGGTGAAGCTGCCGCACAAGCTCTTGAAGATCCTCGAAGGCGAGAGCCTGCTCAACGATGCGACCGCGCTGCTGGTCTACCGGCTGGCCATCATGACGGTGCTGGCCGGCCACCTCGGCTTCGGCAGCTTCGCGCCGGTGTTCCTGCTGACGCTGTTCGGCAGCCTGGCCGCGGGCGTGGGCTGCGCCTATGCCCTGCGCCCGCTGACCTCCGGCCTGCGCCAGGTGCCGATCGCCATCATCGTGCAGTTCAGCTGTACCTTCGGCGTCTGGATCGTCGCCGAAGCCATCGGGCTGTCCGGCATCCTGACCCTGGTCGCCTATGCGATGACGGTCGCCCGCCGCAGCGGCACGCAGATGCCGGCGCACATGCGCGTGCCCATCTTCGCGGTCTGGGAGACGGTGGTGTTCGTGCTCAATGCCTTCGCCTTCGTGCTGATCGGCATGCAGCTGCGGCCGATCTGGCAGCGGCTCGATGCGGGCGGAGCGCGCGCCGATGCCGTGCTCACCGCCGCGGTGGTGCTGGTCGTCACGATCGCGGCGCGCTTTGCCTATGTGATGGGCTACAACCTGCTGATGCGCCGGCGCCTGCGCGTCGATGCTGCGCCCGGCGCGCGGGCGGCGCCGAAGACCGCCAGCGGCGTCGTGCTGTCCTGGGCCGGCATGCGCGGCATCGTCACGCTGGCGGCGGCCTTCGCGATCCCCGAACGGCTGCCGGACGGCGCGCCCTTTCCGTACCGCGACCTGATCCTCCTGTGCGCCTTCGCTGTCGTGCTCGGCACGCTGGTGCTGCAGGGCCTGACGATCGGGCCGCTGATCCGGCGCATGGGCCTGACCGACGACGACCCGGTCGGCCGCGAGATCCGGCTCGGCCGCACGCACGCCTACAGCGCCTTGCTCGACGCCATCAAGGACGACGACAGCCTGTCCGGCAAATTGCTGCGCAAGGAATACGGCGCGGTGGTCGAGCTCAATTCCAGCCATGCGCAGGAGGGCCGGCTGGACGAGGTGCCGGGCGGCCCGCTGCGGCGCCGGGCGATTGCCGTGGCCCGGCAACGGGCCTTCGAGATGCGGCGCGACGACGTGATCGGCGACGACGCCTACCGGGTGCTGGTGCAGGAGCTCGACTGGGCCGAACTGAGCGCCGGGGGCGGCCGCGATCGCTGACACTCTGCCCATGAACCCAACCCACGGATATCCATGAACGATCGACCCGAAGCGATGCGGCGCCTGCTGGTGGCCGGACTCCTCGGCCTGCCCTTCGCGGCGGCCCGCGCACAGGGCGACAAGGTCGTTCGCATCATCGTGCCCTTCACGCCCGGCGGCAGCACCGACATCCTGGCGCGCGTGCTGGCGCCGAAGCTCAGCCAGGCGCTGGGCCGCAACGTCATCGTCGACAACCGGCCGGGCGCCGGCGGCTCGATCGGCGCCGCCGAAGCCGCCAGGGCCGAAGCCGATGGCAGCACGCTGCTGATGGGCCATATCGGGACGCTGGCGGTGAACCCGTCGATCTACCCCCAGCTGCGCTACGACCCGGTCAAGAGCTTCGTGCCGGTGGCCTATGTGGCACGCGTTCCCAACCTGCTGGTGGTCAATGCCGCATCGCCCTTCCACTCGCTGAAGGACCTGGTCGAGGCCGCCCGCGCGCAACCCGGCCGGCTGAGCTACTCGTCCGGCGGCAACGGCAGTGCGGCCCACATCACCTTCGAGGCGCTGAAGCTGAAAACGGGGATCTTCATGGTGCATGTGCCCTACCGCGGCACGGCGCCATCGGTCACCGACGTGCTGTCCGGCCAGGTGGACTGCACCTTCACCGGCGCGCCGGCCGTGATTGCACAGGTGCGCGCCGGCCACCTGCGCGCGCTCGCGGTCTCCAGCCTGCAGCGCCTGGCCGCCCTGCCCGAGGTGCCCACCGTGGCCGAGAGCGGCTACCCCGGCTTCGAGGCCGACCAGTGGTACGGCCTGGTCGCGCCGGTCGGCACCCCGCCGGAGGTGGTTGCGCGCCTGAACCAAGAAGTCAACAAGGCGCTGGCGCTGCCCGAGGTGGTGAAGCAGCTCGCCGTCGAGGGCGCGATCCCGATGCCCGGCAGCCCGCAAGCCTTCGGCGACCTGATACGGCGCGAGATTCCGCGCTGGGCGCAGGTCGTCAAAGCCGGCAACATCAAGCCGGAATAGCGTGGCCCCCACGCTCCCCCACTTCGTGTGGGTCGCTGCC
>DASXKG010000222.1:0-4536 GCA_036496965.1 Variovorax sp. | reverse complement strand
TGCCGGCCGTGACCATGGTCGCGGCGTGGATCAGCGCGGAGATCGGGGTCGGGCCTTCCATCGAATCGGGCAGCCACACATGCAGCGGGAACTGCGCCGACTTACCCATCGCGCCGACGAACAGGCAGATACAGGCGACCGTCAGCAGACCCCAATCGGTACCGGGGAAGCTCAAGGCCGCCAGTTCGGTGGCCTTGCCGAAGACGTCGCCGTAGTCCAGCGAGCCGGCATAGGCCGCGAGCAGGCCGATGCCCAGGATGAAGCCGAAGTCGCCGACACGATTGGCCAGGAAGGCCTTCAGGTTGGCGAAGATCGCGGTCGGCCGGTTGTACCAGAAGCCGATCAGCAGGTAGGACACCAGGCCCACGGCCTCCCAGCCGAAGAACAGCTGCAGCATGTTGTTGCTCATCACGAGCATCAGCATCGAGAAGGTAAAGAGCGATATGTAGGCGAAGAAGCGGTCGTAGCCGTCGTCGTCCTGCATGTAGCCGATGGTGTAGATGTGGACCATCAGCGAGACGAAGCTCACCACGCACATCATCATGGCGGTCAGGCCGTCGACCAGGAAGCCGATTTCCATCTTCAGGCCGCCGACCGTCATCCATTCGTAGATCGTGCCATTGAAACGGGCACCGTCCTGAACGACGCTGTAGAGCGTCATCGCGGAGATGATGAAGGCCACCAGAACGCCGAGGATGGCCAGCGAATGGGTGGCGCGGCGCCCGATGAGGTCGCCGCCGAACTTGGTGCCGAACAGGCCGGTCACGACGGCGCCGGCCAGGGGGGCCAGCGGAACCCACAGCAGGGTGGAAGCAGAGAGTGTGGCGCTCATGAGTTGACCTTCAGCCTTTGAGCGCGTTGAGATCGTCGACGTTGATGCTCGACTTGTTGCGGAACAAGAGGACCAGCAGTGCCAGGCCGATCGCCGACTCGGCGGCTGCCACCGTCAGGATGAAGAACACGAAGATCTGGCCATGCATGTCGGCCAGGAAATACGAGAACGCGACGAAGTTGATGTTCACCGCCAGCAGCATCAGTTCGACGCACATCAACAGCACGATCAGGTTCTTGCGGTTCAGGAAAATGCCGATGACGGAAAGCGCGAACAGCATCGCGCCCAGCGAAAGAAAATGTCCGAGCGTGAGCGTCATGCCTTGGTCTCCGCTGCTGCCGCCGAGGCCGGGGCCGGTTCGACGACGGGTTGGGCGGCCTGCGTGACCGGCATCTGCACGATGCGCACGCGGTCGCGCGCCTTCACGCGAACCTGCTCGGACGGATTCATGTGCTTGCTGTCCTTGCGGGTGCGCAGCGTCAGCGCAATGGCCGCGAACATCGCCACCAGCAGGATCACCGCCGCGACCTCGAGCGGATAGAGATACTGCGAATACAGCAGCTTGCCCAGTTCCAGCGTGTTGGAGATCTCCGGGCCCGCGGCGGCACCGGCACGCGGCGAAGTCAGGCGAAAGCCCCCCATCAGCACGCCGGCCATCTCGAGGGCGATCAGCGCGCCCACCCCGGCTGCCAGCGGGAAGTGCCTCCAGAAGCCCTCCCTCAAGTCCTCGACGTTGATGTCCAGCATCATCACGACGAAGAGGAACAGCACCATCACCGCGCCCACGTAGACCAGCACCAGCACGATCGCCAGGAATTCGGCACGCAGCAGCAGCCAGATGGCCGAGGCCTGGAAGAACGCCAGCACCAGGTAGAGCGCGGCATACACGGGGTTGCGCGAGGTGATCACGCGGAAGGCTGCAAACAGCAGCGCCGCGGAGAACAGATAGAACAGACCGGTGTTGACGTCCATGGATCGAATTCTTTTTCTTCGGGGTCGGGCCAGCCGCGCTCAGCGGTACTTGGCGTCGGCCGCCTTCTGGGCGGCAATTTCTTTTTCGTAGCGGTCGCCGACGGCCAGCAGCATGTCCTTGGTGAAGTACAGGTCGCCGCGCTTTTCACCGTGGTATTCGAAGATGTGGGTCTCGACGATTGAATCGACCGGGCAGCTCTCCTCGCAGAAGCCGCAGAAGATGCACTTGGTCAGGTCGATGTCGTAGCGCGTGGTGCGGCGCGAGCCGTCGTCGCGCACATCCGATTCGATGGTGATGGCGAGCGCCGGGCAGACCGCCTCGCACAGCTTGCAGGCGATGCAGCGCTCTTCGCCGTTCTCGTAGCGGCGCAGTGCATGCAGCCCGCGAAAGCGCGGCGACAGCGGCGTTTTCTCTTCGGGGAACTGAATGGTGATCTTGCGGCTGAAGGCGTAGCGACCGGTCAGCGCCAGGCCCTTGAACAGCTCGACCAGCATGAAGCTGGACAGGAAGTCCTTGAGCGAGAACGGCTGGGCCGTCGCGGTCGATGATGATGAGCGCGCAAGCGCGCTGGCAGTGGGCGCAGACATGGCGATTCCAGTTACTTCCAGATGTTGAAGGGAGTCTGCATCCAGGCGCCGACCACCACCAGCCACACGAGGGTGACGGGAATGAAGATCTTCCAGCCCAGCCGCATGATCTGGTCATAGCGAAAGCGCGGGAAGGTCGAACGGACCCAGAGGAACATGGTGACCACGCAGAAGGTCTTGATGCCCAGCCAGATCCAGCCCGGGATGAAGGCCAGGAAATCGAAGGGCGGCAGCCAGCCGCCGAGGAACAGCACGGCGCACAGGATCGAGACCAGCCACATGTTGGCGTACTCGGCCAGGAAGAACATCGCGAAGCTCATGCCCGAGTACTCGATCATGTGGCCGGCGACGATCTCGGATTCGCCTTCGACGACGTCGAAGGGATGGCGATTGGTTTCGGCCAGGCCCGAGATGAAGTAGACGACGAAGATCGGCAGCAGCGACAGCCAGTTCCAGGACAGCAAGCCGATGCCCATCGAGGCGAAATGGCCCCGGCCCTGCCCCATCACGATATCGGTCATGTTGAGGCTGGCCGACACCATCAGCACCACCACGAAGCAGAAACCCATCGCGATCTCGTAGCTGACCATCTGGGCCGAGGCGCGCAGCGCACCCAGGAAGGCGTACTTGGAGTTCGACGCCCAGCCCGCGATGATCACGCCATAGACCTCGAGCGAGGTGATCGCCATCACGAACAGCAGGCCTGCATTGATGTTCGCCAGCGCGACCTCGGGCCCGAAGGGAATGACCGCCCAGGCCGCCAGCGCCGGCATGATGGTCATGATCGGTCCGAGCAGGAACAGGGGCTTGTTGGCGACCGTCGGAAGGATGATCTCCTTGGTCATCAGCTTGAGCGCGTCGGCGATCGGCTGCAGCAGCCCGAGCGGCCCGGTGCGGTTGGGGCCGAGGCGGATCTGCGTCCAGCCGATGGCCTTGCGCTCCCAGAGCGTCAGGTAGGCCACGGCCAGCATGAGCGGGATGACCACGACGATGATCTTGATCAGCGTCCAGATGACCGGCCAAAGGACGCCGGTCCACCATCCGGCCGAGACCAGGCCCATGCCGAATCCGTGCATGGTATCGATCATGCAGCCACCTCTTGCGCCGCCGAGGCATGCGCCTGGCGCCCATCGGTCGTCAGTTGCAGCGAGGGCGCGCGACGCACGAGCGAATCGAGCTGATAGATGCTCGCGACCACAGGGGCGGCCTGAGCTGCGCTCGCTGCAACGACGGCAGCACCGGTCGCATTGCTGAGACGTTCGGCGGGAAGCGGCGACGGCAGGTCCAGGCCGGCCAGCACGTCGGCGCTCGACTCGAAGGCGAAACCCGGCAGTCCGAGCAGGTTGGCCAGCACGCGCAGCACCTTCCAGGCCGGACGCGTCTCGCCGAGTGGCTTGACGACCGCATGGAAGCCCTGCACGCGGCCCTCGGCATTGACGAAGGTGCCCGGTGTCTCGGTGAACGGCGCGATCGGCAGCAGCACGTCGCTGAAGTCGAGGTTGGCCTTGAACGGGCTCAAGGTCACGACCATCTGTGCGTGCGCCAGGCCCTCGACAGCAGCCGCACCCGCGGCGGAATCGAAAACCGGTTCGGTGTTGAGCAGCAGCGCCGCCTTGAGGCCGCCCGCCAGCATGCGTCCGGCATCGAGGCCGCCGTCCTTCGGCAACGCGCCGACCAGCTGTGCACCGACGGTGTTGGCCGCCTCGGTCAGGTAGCCGACGCTGGCGCCGGTCTGGGCGCCGATCCAGTGGGCCAGGGCCAGCAGGCTGCCGGCGTTGGCATGGTGGGCCGCTGCATTGCCGAGCAGGATCGCCTTGCGCTCTCCTCCCAGCAGCGAAGCGGCCATCGCCTTGGCGGCATCGCCGGGCGCCGCGTCGCGCGCCACGGGGGCCGCGGCGCCCGTGCTGGCCGCAATGGCGCTCGCCAGCTCCGCCAGTGCGTCGAGCCATTGGTCGGCAGGCACGCGCACGGCATTCGCGATCGGCATGGCCCAGGCATCGGCATCTGCCAGCAAATGGGGCGAGGTGATGACGTTCAGCGTTCCGCCCTTGCGCACCGACTGGCGCACGCGCTGCGCGAACAGCGGATGGTCCTTGCGCAGGTTGGAGCCGATGACCAGCGCGCGCTGCAGTTGCGACAGCGAT
>DASXKG010000221.1:0-2035 GCA_036496965.1 Variovorax sp. | reverse complement strand
TTTTCCGGCACGATCGCCGGTGCGGCGATGCTTTCGGCGAAATGGCAGGCCACGACCTGGCCTTCGGCGCCGACCGGCCTCAGCAGGGGTTCGTCCTTGCGGCAACGCTCCTGGGCGTAGGCGCAACGCGTATGGAAGCGGCAGCCGGATGGCGGATTTAGAGGGCTTGGCACATCGCCCGCCAGCCGGATGCGGGCGCGCTGGGCGGTGGGATCGGGCACCGGCACGGCCGACAGCAGCGCCTGGGTATAGGGATGGCGCGGCAGGGCGAACAGGCTCCGCTTGGGGGCCAGCTCGACGATCTTGCCGAGATACATCACCGCCACGCGGTCGCTGATGTGGCGCACCACGGCGAGATCGTGGGCGATGAAGATGTAGGACAGGCCGAGCTTGCGCTTGAGGTCCTGCAAGAGGTTGATCACCTGCGCCTGGATCGACACGTCGAGCGCCGATACCGGCTCGTCGCACACGATCAGCCTGGGCCGCGAGGCAAGCGCGCGGGCGATGCCGATGCGCTGGCGCTGGCCGCCGGAGAATTCGTGCGGATAGCGCAGCGCATGCCAGGCCGAGAGGCCGACTTCGCCCAGAAGTTCGTCGATGCGCCGGCGCAGCGCGTCCCCCGAGGCGATGCCATGCAGGCGCAACGGCTCGGCCAGGGTCTCGCCCACCGTGAGGCGCGGGTTGAGCGAGGCGTAGGGGTCCTGGAAGATGATCTGCATGTCGCGGCGCAGGTCGCGCAGCGCGCCGCGGGGCAGGGCGCGCACGTCGCGGCCGGCGAAGCGGATCGTGCCCGACGTCGCCTCGATCAGGCGCAGCACCATGCGGCCGGTCGTCGACTTGCCGCAGCCCGATTCACCCACCAGCGCCAGGGTCTCGCCCGGCGCCACGTCGAAGCTCAGCCCATCGACCGCGCGCACCGTGCCGGTTGTGCTCTGGAAAACGATGCCGCGCTTCATCGGGAAGTGCTTGGTGAGCCCGTCGACCGAGAGAAGGGGCGCCGTGCTCACGACGCCGCGGCTCCGGCGAGCACAAGATCGAGCGCGAGGTCGAGCGGCGCCTTCCAGCAGGCGGCACGATGGCCGCGGCCGATATCGCGCAGGACAGGCTGCTCGCTCTTGCAGCGCGTGTCGGCCAGCGGGCAGCGCGGGCTGAAGCGGCAGCCGGACGGCAGGGCGTAGGGATTGGGCACCGTGCCCTCGATGGCGGTCAGGCGCTCGTCGCCGTCGCTGCCCAGCCGCGGGATCGAGCCCAGCAAGCCCAGCGTATAGGGATGCTGCGGGTCGGCGAATAAAAGGTCGACCGGCGCCTCCTCGACGATGCGGCCGGCATACATGACGATCACCCGATGGGCGAGCTCGGCCACGACGCCGAGATCGTGGGTGATCAGCATGATGGCCGTGCCGGTGCGCTCGCGCAGGTCGCGCAGCAGGTCGAGGATCTGCGCCTGGATGGTGACATCGAGCGCTGTCGTCGGCTCGTCGGCGATCAGGATCCTGGGATCGCAGGCCAGCGCCATGGCGATCATGATCCGCTGGCGCATGCCGCCGGAAAGCTGATGCGGATATTCGTCGAGGCGGGTCTCCGGCGAGGGAATGCGCACCAGCTTCAGCATCTCGAGCGCTCGGGCGCGCGCCTCGGCGGCGGACACCGCGCGGTGCAGCCGGATCGCCTCGACGATCTGCTGGCCCGCCGTCTGGACCGGATTGAGGCTGGTCATCGGCTCCTGGAAGATCATCGAGATGGCATCGCCCCGCACGGCGCGCATCTCCGCCTCCGGCAGGTCGAGCAGGTTGCGGCCTTCCAGGCGGATCTCGCCGCCCGCGATCCTGCCGGGCGGGCTGGGCACCAGCCGCATGATGGAGAGCGAGGTCACCGACTTGCCGCAGCCCGATTCGCCCACGATGCCCAGCGTCTCGCCCGGCGCCAGCGAGAAGCTCACGCCGTCGACGGCCGCGAACACGCTGCCGCCCGAGCGGAACTCGGTGCGCAGATCTTTGACCTCGAGAAGAGGAGTCATGGGCTGGGGGCGCGCCCC
>DASXKG010000220.1:0-6317 GCA_036496965.1 Variovorax sp. | reverse complement strand
CCTTGCGCCTGGCGAAGCTGCCGAACGGCCTGCGCGAGTTCCACCGCATCAGTCTTCCGTTCCTGCTGCTGTGCGGCGCCACAGCCCTGCTCTTGCGCCTGGGCTGAGCCGGCGCGGAGAATCGGCGCCTCGGTCCCATGCAGCAAGCACCGCCCACCGCCGCCTCGAACGGCCTCTCGCTGCGCCGCTACGGCGCCTCGCGGGGCAGCCACGCGCATGCCCATTTCCAGGTCCTGGTCGGCCTGGACGGCGTGCTCGATCTCGAGGTGGAGGGCCGCGGGCGCCGCATCGGCACCGGCGACGGCTGGGTCGTCACGCCCGGGGACAGCCACGACTTCGAATCCAGGAGCGGCAGCCACTGCCTGGTGCTGGATACCTCGCAGGACCTTTGGGCGCAGTGCGCCGGCCGCGCGCCGGTCGCGCCGCAGCTGCTCGCGCTGGCCCGCTACCTGGCGCTGTGCGTCTCCCAGCCGCAGCCTGCGGCCGTGGCACTGCATCATGCACCCGCCCTGCTGCTGGAGGCCTGGGGGCCAGCGCTGCCGAATGGGCGCCGCCGCAGCATCGACTGGACCGCCCTGGCCGCCTGGGCCCAGGGGCGCTGGCATCGGCCGCTGCAGGTTGCCGATCTGGCGGCGGTCGCCTGCCTGAGCCCCAGCCAGTTCGCCCAGCGCTGCCGTGACGAACTGGGCATCAGCGCCATGCACTGGCTGCGCACGCAGCGCCTGCTGCATGCCAGGCAGTTGCGCGAGCGGGGCCTGGGCGTGGCGGAAATCGCGCGCCGCACCGGCTATCGATCGCCCTCGGCCCTGACCGCCGCGCTGCGCCGGACATAGCGCTGGACCGGTGCTGGGGCGCAGACCGTCGTCGCGCGACGACGAACCGGCGTTGCGCGACGACGATGCCGCTTAAGCTCGCCGGCCATGTCCGCCACGCTGTACGCCCTCGCCGCCATCGCCCTGTGGTCCACCCTCGCCTCGCTGGGTACCGCACTGGCGCAACTGCCGCCGTTCCTGCTGACGGGCCTGGCGCTGATGATCGGCAGCGTCATGAGCTGGCCCCTGGTGCTGCGCGACCGGCGCGCCTGGGCGGTTCCCGCGCGCACGCTGGCGCTGGGCGTGTACGGCCTGTTCGGCTTTCACTTCCTGCTCTTCATCGCGTTGCGCCACGCGCCCGCGGTCGAAGCCAACCTGGTGAACTACCTGTGGCCGCTGCTGATGGTCGTGCTGGCGCCGGCGCTACTGCCCGGACTGTCGCTGCGGCCCTTGCACCTGGTGGCGGGCCTGCTGGGCTTTGCGGGCGCGGCGATCGCCATCCTGGGTGCGCGCGGGGCCAGCGCTGCTTCGGCCGGCACCGGCTACTGGGGTTTTCTGCCGGCCCTCGCCTCGGCCTTCATCTGGTCCAGCTATTCGCTCTGGACGAAGCGCGTGGCCGCCTTTCCGACCAGCGCGATCGGCCTGTTCGGACTGGTCTCCGGCGGGCTGTCGCTGCTGTGCCATGCACTGCTCGAACCGTCCATGACCCTCGACGCGCGCGACTGGCTGCTCGTCGTGCTCTGCGGCCTCGGGCCACTGGGCGCCGCCTTCTTCTGCTGGGACCTGGCGCTCAAGCGCGGCGATGCGCGCCAGCTCGGCATCCTCAGCTACCTGACGCCGCTGGCCTCGACCGGCCTGCTGCTGGCCGTGACCGGGCGGCCGCTGAACTGGACCATCGCGCTGGCGGCGGTACTGATCATCAGCGCCGCGCTGATCGGCACAAGGGCGCGGTGAGGCATCATCGGGGCCCCAGCCAGCGCCCTCCATGACCGCCCAGACCCCTCCAATCCTCGTCACGCCGGCGCGTGGCCGACCGAGCGCCGCGGATTGGGTGGCCGGCCTCTCCATCGCCGGCCTGCTGCTGCCCGAGGCGGTGGCCTATTCGGGCATCGCCGGCCTGCCGCCGCGCTCGGGCGTGATCGCGCTGTTCGCCGGGCTGCTGTTCTATGGGCTGATCGGGACCAGCCGCTTCGCGATCGTCTCGGCCACCTCGTCCTCGGCCGCCGTGCTGCTGGCCGCCACGAGTATTCCGGGCTCGAACGACATCGCCCATCAACTGGCGCTCGGCGCCGGCATCGTGCTGTTGGCGGGCGGGTTCTTCCTGATCGCCGCGGCGCTGCGCCTGGGCGCGGTGTCGAACCTGATCGCCAAGCCGGTGCTGCGCGGCTTTGCGCTGGGATTGGCGTTGACCATCGTGCTCAAGCAGATGCCCAAGGTGGTCGACGTGCAGCCGGCGCATGGCGATTTGGTCCGCTTCGCCTGGGAGCTGTTCGCCGGGCTGCCGCACTGGAACTTCGCCGGCCTGGCCATGATGGTCCTCGGCTTTGCGCTGCTGCAAGGCCTGGGGCGCTGGCGCCGCGTGCCGGCCGCGCTGCTGGTGATCGCAGCGGGCATCGCGCTCGATACCCTGGGCTTCTGCCGGCAGTGGGGCATCGCGCCGGTGGGAAACATCGCGCTGGATTTCTCGCTGCCGGGACTGCCGGTGCTCTCGCGCGACGACTGGCTGCACATGGGGCAGCTGGCGTTCGCCCTGGCGCTGATCCTCTATGCCGAGTCCTACGGCTCGATCCGGACCTTCGCGCTGCGCCATGGCGACAAGGTCTCGGCCAACCGCGACCTGCTCGCGCTCGGCGCCGCCAACCTGGCCTCGGCGCTGTTCCAGGGGATGCCGGTCGGCGCCGGCTATTCGGCCACCTCCGCCAACGAGGCCGGGGGGGCGCAGAGCCGCGCCGCCGGGCTGATCGCGGGCGGCGTGGTGCTGCTGGCCGTGTTGCTGTTGCTGCCGTGGATTGCGCACACGCCGGAGCCCTTGCTGGCCGCGATCGTGATCCATGCGGTGAGCCACACGCTCAATCCGGGCAGCCTGCGGCCCTATTTCGCCTGGCGGCGCGACCGCCTGGTGGCCCTGGTGGCCTTTGCGGCAGTGCTCGGCCTCGGCGTGCTGGACGGCCTGCTGGCCGCCATCGCGGTCAGCCTGCTGATGCTGCTGCGCAACCTGTCGACCGTGCGCGTGAGCTGGCTCGGCCGCTGGGCCGGCGGCCACGACTATGTCGACACGGCACGCCATGCCGACGCCGCGGTCCCCACCGGGATGCTGATCGCTCGGCCCGAGGAGCCGCTTTTCTTCGGCAACGCCGACCCGATGTTCAGCACCATCCGCAATCGCGCCGACCAGACCCGTCCGCTCGACTGCATCGTGCTCAGCCTGGAGGAATCGCCCGATCTCGATGGCACCAGCACCGAGTCTTTGTGCGACTTCGCCGGCTACGCCCGACAGCGCGGCGTGCGGCTGCTGCTGGCCCGGCTGAAGGACCCGCTGCGCGACCTGCTCGACCAGGTGAAATGCCCGGACCTGCCGTCCAGCGCCTATGCGGCCTTTAGCGTCGACGACGCGGTGCAACAGGCCGGCCGGCCGGCGCTCGCAGAGGCCAGCCCGGCCTCGACCGCAGCCTCCGCCGCGGCTGCGCCTACGCCTACGCCGCCGCCAGCCGCGCAGTGACCGCCAAGCCCGGCTGCGCATTGCGCACGCTGAGGGTGCCGCCATGGGCTTCGGCCACCAGCCGGCACAGGTACATGCCGAGGCCGACACCGCCGGTTGCGCGCTGGCGTGCGCCGTCGGTGCGGTAAAAGGGCTCTGCCAGGTGCGCGAGCTGTGCTTCGTCCACGCCCGGCCCGAAGTCGCGCACTTCCAGTTCGACGCCCTGGCCGCTCTGGCGCAGTGACAGCCGGGGTGGCTGCGTCGCATCGGCGCCGTGGCGCAGCGCGTTGTCGACCAGATTGCGCAGCAGCAGCCGCACGCGAGCGCGGTCGACCGCCAGCGCCAGCAGCCCGGCAGGCAGATCGAGCACCACGCGCTCGCCCTCCGGATGCTCGGCCACGACCTCGCGCGCCAGCGCCTCGAGATCGACCGGCTCGCGATGCAGCGCCGCATGCGGGCTGGCCAGCCGCTCGCTCTCCAGGAGGTCGGTGATCAGGTCGCGCATCTCGGCCAGATCGCGCAGCAGCGCCGCGCGCTCGGCCGCGCCTTCCGGCGTCGCCGGCAGCAGTTCGGCATTGAGGCGGGCCCGGGTCAGCGGCGAGCGCAGCTCGTGGCTGAGCGCCAGCAGCAGCGCCCGCTTGGCGTCGAGCATGCCCTGGATCTCGCGCGCCATGGTGTTGATGCGCTGGGCCAGGTCGCCCAGTTCGTCGTGCCGGCGCAGCGGGATCGGCTGCTCGAAGGCACCGCGGCCGAAGCGCTCGGCGCCGGCGCGGATGTCGTCGAGCGGCCGCAGCAGCCGGCGCAGGTAGCCGTAGGCCAGGACGATCAGCGCCAGCAGCAGGCCCAGCGTGATCCAGCCGACGCCCTGCGGCTCGCGCTCCCAGGAGAAGCTGCCGGGCCCGAAGCTCACGCGGTGCCCGTCGGCAGTGACGCGGGTCAGCCAGTCGCTGCCACGCCGGCCCGGACCGCGCCAGCCTCGCTCGGGGTTCGAGTCCCAGTTCACCACCGGCCCCTCGATGCGGATCGAGATCGGCAGCCGCGCGACGAGCGCCTGTGCCTTTGCCACATCCGGCGGCGAGCCCAGCTCGGCGACCAGCCGGTCCACATAGTCGCCCACCAGCGGGCGGGCCGCGTCACGCCAGCTGTTGGAAAAGGCGCGCTCCATCCCGCCCAGGAAGACCCCTGTCATCGCCAGCGCCAGCAGCACGAAGACCACGATCAGGCGCAGGCGCAGCGAATGGCTCAGGCTGTGGCGCCAGCGGCGGGAGCGGCGCTGTCGCGGGTGGGTCACGGCGAGCCGCTGCGCCCGACTGCCAGCGCATAGCCGGCATTGCGCAGCGTCTTGATGCAGTCCAGCGGCTCGAGCTTCTTGCGCAGCCGGCTCACGACGATGTCGACCGCACGGGTATAGAGCTCGGCCTCGTGCCCGCGCAGGCGGTTCAGGATCTCGTCGCGACTCCAGACCCGGCCCGGCGGGTCGGCCAGGAGGGCCAGCAGTTCGAACTCGGTGCCGGTGAGCTCCACCCGCTCGCCCAGGCGCAGCACCTCGCGCTTGTCCAGATCGATCAGCAGCCCCTCGAAGACATGCTGCTGCGCCGTCGTCGTCACAGCCACCGGCGCGCGCTGCCGACGCAGGATGGTCTGCACCCGGGCCACGAGCTCGCGTGGCTCGAAGGGCTTGGGCAGGTAGTCGTCGGCCCCGAGCTCCAGGCCGACCACGCGGTCCATCACGTCGCCGCGCGCGGTGAGCATCACGATCGGGACATCGCTCTCCTTGCGGATCTCGCGGCACAGCGCGAAGCCGTCCATCTCGGGCAGCATCACGTCGAGAATCGCGGCGTCGTAGCGATGGGCACGCAGCTTGGCCAGCCCCTCGCTCGGGCGGCTCGCGCTGTCGAGCACGAAGTCGAAGCGCGCGAAGTAGCTGGCCAGCGGCGCACCCAGGTGCGCGTCGTCGTCGATCAGCAGGATGCGGGGCATGCGGCGATTGTGCCTACGGGAGGCCCGCGGCCGGCAGCCGGCTCTCAGCCATGCCGGCCCCAGCGGCCCGCCCGGTCCATGAAGTCGCGCACCTTCTGCTGCTGCGCCGGATTCAGGCTGTCGAAGAAGTCGGCGGCCGCGGCGATGACTTCGGGGCTGCCGGCCTGGATCGCGGCCATCTTGTCGTCGACCAGCTTCCTGGCACGCTCCTGGTCGAGCTTGGCGCCGGCGAACAGGGCGCGGAACTCGGCCCGCGGATCGCCACCGCCGCGCAGCGCAGCGCGCTGGGCCTGCATCTTCTCGGTCAGCACCGCGAGTTTCTGCTTCTGCGTCGCGTCCAGTTCGAGCTTGCTGCTGACGCGTTCGACCACCTTGGCGCGGAATTCGGCCCGGTCCTGGTCCGAACTGCCGCCGCTCCAGCCGTGGCGGCCGGCGCAACCGGCCAGGCTGCCGGCCACCAGGGCCGCACCGGCGATACCGAAAAGGGAACGTTTGAACCAGCGTTTCATGGGAGTCTTCCTTGAAGAGAAACAAGAGCGATCGGGATCGATCGCGAAGACTCGATGCTCCGCCAGCAGCGCCGCGAAGTCCTTTCACGCCCGTTTCGGCGTGTTTCGTTTTATTGCGGGATTGCCTAGGCTCGCACCAGCGCCGTGGCGGGGCTTTCGGACTCCAGCACCTCCTGCGCCCAGGCCTCGAGCTTGCTGGTGTCGGCGCGCAGCACTTCTTGCTTGACGGCCAGCAGTTGCGACGGATGCATGGAAAAGCTGCGCAGGCCCAGGCCCAGCAGCAGCCGCGTGAACACCACGTCGCCTGCCATTTCGCCG
>DASXKG010000219.1:0-2201 GCA_036496965.1 Variovorax sp. | reverse complement strand
GCCGCGGCACAATCCGCCGATTCATTTTCCGGATGCGCTGTAACCGGCCGGACCGAAAGCACGAATGACAAGCAGAAGCCCGATGGCCCGGAGCGACGCGGAGCGGGACCTGCACGACCTGTTCGTGCGCGGCCTCGAAGGCGATGCGCAGGCCTATCGGATGTTCCTGCAACGGCTGGCGGCGCACCTGCGCGGTTTCCTGGCCCGGCGCCTGTTCGGCTGGCCCGATGATGTGGAAGATCTCGTCCAGGAATGCCTGCTCGCCATGCACAACCAGCGCCACACCTACCAGGCTGACCAGCCCCTGACGGCCTGGGTGCACGCCATTGCCCGCTACAAGATGATCGACCTGCTGCGGGCGAAGTCGGGCCGCGAGGCGTTGCACGAAGCACTCGACGACGAGCTGGCAGTGTTCGCCGATTCGGCTGTCGAGGCCAGTGATGCGCGCCGCGACCTGCAGGGGCTGCTCGGCATGCTGCCCGAGCGGCAGCGGCTGCCCATCGTGCACGTCAAGCTGCAGGGACTGTCGGTCGCCGAGACCGCACGGCTCACCGGCATGTCCGAGTCGGCCGTGAAGGTGGGTATCCATCGCGGCCTGAAGGCGCTGGCACGGAAGGTCAAGGATCCATGAAGACAGACGACCTGATCACCATGCTCGCCACTCACGCCGCGCCGGTGCCGCGGCGCGCCGTGTCGCATCGCCTGCAGCGCGCGCTGCTGCTGGCGCTGCCGCTTTCGCTGGCCTGGATGCTGCTCGGCTATGGCGTGCGACGCGACCTGATCGAGGCGATGTTCTGGCCCATGTTCTGGGTCCGGTTGCTGTTTTCGGTCTGCATCGGAATTGCGGGCTATGTGATGGTGCATCGCCTGGCGCGACCGGGCGCCCGCGTGCGGCGCGCGTGGCTGGGCGTGGCCGTGCCCCTGGCCTTGATCTGGCTGCTGGCCCTGGCGGCATGGCTGTCCGCGCCGGCGGCCGATCGAGCGGCACTGGTCTGGGGCCAGACCTGGCGCAGCTGCGCGCTCAGCATCGCCGCGCTCTCGTTGCCGGTGCTGGTGGCCGCGCTGCTCGCCCTCAGAGGCCTGGCGCCGACCCGGCCGGTGCTGTCCGGTGCCGCGGCGGGCGTGTTGGCGGGCGGCACGGGTGCCACCGTCTATGCCTTGCATTGCCCGGAACTGGCGGCGCCGTTCCTGGCCATCTGGTATGTGGCCGGCATTGCGTTGAGCGTGCTGGCGGGTGCCGTGGCCGGGGCGCGGGTGCTGCGCTGGTAGGGTGCCGTGCCGGCGAAGCCGGCCTTCTATAATCGCGCCCCGTGCGATAGTTCTTCGCAAGCCCCGGAGTTTTCATTTGTCATCGACCGCGCAATCCCCAGTTCCCGCCGCTTCCGAACAGTCACCCCTCGAGAATGAATTGGCCGTGCTCCTGGTCGAGTCGCTGAATCTGGAGGTCGCGCCCGGCGACATCGTGCCGGCGGCGCCGCCGTACGGCGAAGGGCTCGGCCTCGATTCGAACGACATTCTGGAGATCGCGCTCGAAGTCTCGCGCAAGTACGGGTTCCAGTTGCGTTCGGATGACGAGCGGAACCAGCAGATTTTCGAGTCGCTGCGCAGTCTTGCGGCGCATGTCGCGCAGCACCGCGGCACTTCCTGATCCATGTCCGCCTGGCGCATGGCGCTCCTGCTGATCGCGGGGTTGAGCTATGCCTTTCTTTCGCACTGGATGATGCTTCACCACGCCGCCGCGCCATGGGCGGTGCCGGTGCTGCTCGGGCCGCTCTGGCTCACGGCGCTGGGACTGGCGGGCAACCGTTTCGGTGCCTGGGGCCTGGCCTTGGCGGGCCTGGCCGGTGCGGCCGGATTCGCCTTGATCTGGACCGGCGAGGCCGGCGATCCGAACCGGCTCTACGTGTTTCAGCACGCGGGCATCAATGCGCTGCTGTGCGGCTGGTTCGGCGGCACGCTGCGTGGCGGCCAGTTGTCTCTGATCGGGCGCTTCGCCGAGCGCGTGCATCCTCTGTCGCCGGACATGCGGCGCTACACCGCGCAGGTCACGCGGGTCTGGGCGCTGTATTTCGCTGGCATGGCGGTGGCATCGGTGGTGGTCTACGCCACGCTCTCGTTCGCTGCCTGGTCGGTGCTGGCGAACCTGCTGACACCGCTCCTGGTCGAGTCGCTGAATCTGGAGGTCGCGCCCGGCGACATCG
>DASXKG010000218.1:0-5056 GCA_036496965.1 Variovorax sp. | reverse complement strand
GGCCAGCATGCGCAGCCAGAGCTTGAGCACCGCGTGGTCTTCATGGCCGGCGCGGGCCTCGTGGCCGAGTTCCTCGGCGTCGCTCAGCGCGGCATGCGAGGGGTCGTTGGTGGCAATGTTCATGGACATGTCAGCCTTTGCCGGAGGCGGCGCGTCGATCCCAGGTGAGCGCGCTCACGCCGCGCTCGCGCAGCTTGAATTTCTGCACCTTGCCATTCTCGGTGCGCGGCAGGTCGTCGACCAGGTCGAGGTAGCGCGGCACGGCGAAGTACGGCAGGCGCGTCTCGCAAAACGCGATGAGTTGCAGCGGGTCGATGGCCGGTCCTGGTCGCGCCACCAGCGCGGCCATCACCTCGTCCTCGGCCAGCTCGGAGCGCACCGGATAGACCGCACAAGAGGCGACGCCCGGATGGCTCAGCAGCACCTGCTCGACCTCGAAGGAGGAGATATTCTCGCCGCGGCGACGGATCGCATCCTTGATGCGGTCGATGAAGCGAAAGGCGCCGTCGGCGTCGCGCACCACGCGGTCGCCGGTGTGGAACCACAGGTTGCGCCAGGCCTCGACGGTCTTCTCGGGCATCTCGAAATAGCCGCTCGCGAAGGCATAGGGTTCGGCCGCGCGCAGCAGCAGTTCGCCGGCAACGCCGGGCGGCAGTTCGGCATCGTCTTCGTCCGCGACGCGGGCTTCGAAGCCGGGGCGCAGCCAACCCATCACGCCCGTGCGCGGCGAATCCGGCGCGCTGGCGATGACGAAATTGGTCTCGGTCGAGCCGTAGCCTTCGAGCAGCCGCACGCCGGTGCGCTCGAGAAAGGCCTGGCCCGCGGATGCCGGCACGCCGGGGCCGAGTCCGCTGCGCACGCGATGCGCACGCTCGCCCGGGCCCGCCGGCTGCGCCAGCAGGATCGGCACCATCGCGCCGAGCAGGTAGACCACGGTGGCGCGCGAAGCGCGCATCGCCGGCCAGAAGCCCGAGGCCGAGAAGCGCGGCTCGAACACCACCTCGCAACCGGTGATCGCCGCCTGCGCGAAGGTATTCAGCGCATTGACGTGAAAGAGCGGCAGCGTGGTGCACAGCACGTCGTCGCTGCCGACGCCCAGCACCTGGGCGCTGTTCAGCCCCCAGGAGTGATAGTGCGCATGGGAACTGATCACGCCCTTGGCCGGCCCCGTGGTGCCGGAGGTATAGAGGATCGCCAGCGGGTCGCCGGGCTGCACCGCGGCCGGCGCGATGGCCTCGCCAGCCTCGGGATAGTCCGTGACACGCACGCCGGCGGGTGCCTGCCAACCAGGTCCGGCCGCCACATCGCCCTCGCCGACGACCCAGACCTCGCGCAAGCGGGTGCGCGCCAGATCGGCCTGCGCCAGGCGCGGCAGGAATTCGCGCTCGATCACCAGCAGCCGCGCCTTGCTGTTGGCCAGGAAGTATTCGATCTGCGGCCCCATCGAGGCGTTGTTGATCGGCACGATCGCGGCGCCGAGCCAGCCGGCACCGAGAAAGACCTCGATGAACTCGATGCGGTTGCCGCACATCAGGGCGACCCGCTCGCCCGGCGCGACGCCCGAGCGCGACAGGGCGCCGGCTCGCCGTGCCGCGGCGCTTGCCGCATCGGCATGGCACCAGGCCCGCCCGGCGATGCGCAGCAGCGCACGCGGGCCGAAGCGATCGGCCGCCCGCTGCAGCATCGCCGGCAGGGTACGCTGCGCGAGCGGCAGCGCCGTTTCAGGCTCACTCGTCATCGTCGGTTCCTCCACCCAGGTAGGTGGCCTGCACGCGCGGGTCGCCGGCGAGCACTTCCGAGGCCCCCGACAGCGCGATCTCGCCGGTTTCCAGCACGTAGCCGTGGTCGGAGCTTTCGAGCGCGGCACGCGCGTTCTGCTCCACCAGCAGGATCGACACGCCGTCCTCGCGCAACTGGCGCACGATGCTCAGGATGTCGCGCACGATCAGCGGCGCCAGCCCCAGGCTGGGCTCGTCGAGCATCAGCAGGCGCGGCGCGGACATCAGCGCCCGGCCGACCGCGAGCATCTGCCGCTCGCCGCCGGAGAGCGTGTCGGCACGCTGGGCGCGGCGCTCGGCCAGCCGCGGGAAGCGGTCGTAGACGGATTGCAGCCGGCGCTTCAGACCGTCGCTGCGCAGCCGCTTGGCATAGGCGCCGAGCTGCAGGTTGTCCAGCACGCTGAGCTCGCCGAAGAGCTCGCGCTTCTCGGGCACCAGGCACAGGCCGCGCTCCACCCGGGCCTCGACGTCCAGGCCGTGCAGGTCCTCGCCTTCGAAGCGCAGTCGGCCGGTGCTCGGCAGCAGCCCCATGGCGGCGGCCAGCAGCGTGGTCTTGCCGGCGCCGTTGGGTCCGATCACCGAGATGATCTGCCCCGGCAGCAGCTCGAGCGAGACGCCGCGCACCGCATCCACCTGGCCGTAGGAGACATGCAGGTCGGCGATTTCGAGCATCGGCGCCGTCGCCGATTGCGCTGCCAGCACTGCGCTCATAGCGAAACCTCCGTGCTTCGCACTGCGGTGCGAGCGCCCTTCGGAGCGGCCGGGCGGGGGCTCATACGACGCTCCCCAGATAGGCCGCTTGCACGCGCGGATCGGCACGCACCGCCGCCGGCGCGCCCTCCACCAGCTTGGAGCCGAAGTTCATCACCACCAGGCGATCCACCAGTTTCATCACGAAGTCCATGTCATGTTCGACGATCAGGATCGTCACGCCCTCTTCGCGCAGCTTGCGCAGCAGCGCGCCCAGTTCCATCTTTTCCTTCCGGCGCAGGCCGGCGGCCGGCTCGTCGAGTACCAGCAGCACCGGATCGGCCGCCAGCGCGCGCGCGATCTCCAGGATGCGCTGGGTGCCCAGCGGCAGGCTGCCCGCCAGTTCGTGGGCCCGCTCGCCCAGGCCGATGCGCTCCAGCTGGCGCTGGGCTTCCTGCAGGATCTGGCGCTCCTCGCTGCGGTCCAGGCGCAGCCCCGCGCGCAGCAGGCCCGCCGAGGTGCGCGAATGGGCGCCCAGGGCGACGTTGTCGAGCAGGCTCATGTGCGGACGCAGCTTCACGTGCTGGAAGGTGCGCGCCAGCCCGAGTCGCGCCACCTGGCGCTGCGGCAGGCCCGCGATGTCCCGGCCGAGGAAGCGCACCTGGCCTGCGCTCATCGGCAGGGTGCAGGTCAGGAGGTTGAACATCGTCGACTTGCCGGCGCCGTTCGGGCCGATCAGGCCCACGATCTCGCCGGCCTGCACGTCGAAGCTCACGTCGTTCACGGCCACCAGGCCGCCGAAGCGCTTCACGACGCCGTTCACGGACAGGATCGGCGAGCCGCGCGCCGGCAGCGTGCGATGCGCCAAGGGCGGGACCTTTGGCAGCGCGGATGCCGGCCCGGCAGTGCCCGAGAGCCCGCGCAGGTGGCGCCGCGCGAAACCCATCAACCCGCCGCGCGCGAAGTGCAGCAGCAGGATGAAGATCGTCGCAAAGGCCACCGCCTCGAGCTGGCCGGCGTTCTGGGTCAGCATCGGAAGCACGTCCTGCAGGCCGTTCTTCAGCACCAGGACCAGCGCCGAGCCGACCAGCGCACCCGCGAGTTGACCCAGCCCGCCGGCCACCGCCATCAGCAGGTACTCGATGCTGGCGCGCACATCGAAGGGTGACGGGCTCACGAAGCGGTTCATGTGCGCATACAGCCAGCCGGCAAGCCCGGCGAACAGCGCCGCCGTCACGAACAGCGACAGCCGCACGCGGTAGGCATCCGCACCGACGCTGGCCAACAGCGTGGCGCCGCCGCGCAGGCCCCTGATGGCCCGGCCGGGGCGCGACTCGAGCAGGTTGCGGCTGAACAGGAAGGCCAGCCCGACCAGCACCCAGATCAGGTAGTAGATCGCCCGTGGCTCGGCCAGCGACCAGCCCGCGAGGTTCAGCGCCGGGATGTTGGACAGGCCCGTGTGGCGGCCCAGCGCGTCGACGTTGCCGAACAGCATGGCGATCGAAATGCCCCACGCGATCGTGGACAGCGGCAGGAAATGGCCGCCCAGGCGCAGCGTGAGCACACCGATGGCCAGCGCCGACACGCCGGTGAGCGCCAGCGCGAACACCAGCCCCAGCCAGGGCGACATGCCCTCTGCGGTGGTCAGCCAGGCGGTCGCGTAGGCGGCGATGCCGACGAAGGCCGCCTGCCCGAAGGAAGTGGCGCCGCCGATGCCGGTCAGGAGCACCAGGCCCAGCGCCACCAGCGCGCCGATGCCGATGTCATTCAGCAGCGAGACCGTGAAGCTGCCGGCCACGGCAGGCGCCAGGGCCAGCGCGACGACGACGATGGCGATCCAGAGCCGGGAGTTCGCCAGCCAATGGGCGGCGGCTGGCGCCCTGACTTCTGCGCCTTCCAAGGGGTGCCCGATCGGGCTGCTGCTGCTCATTGGAGTACCTTCGTGCTTCGCACTGCGGTGCGAGCTTGCTTGGGAGCGGCCCGGCGCGGCGCTCATTGCTCCACCTCGTCTTCTTCCTCTTCGGAGTGCACGCTGAGGAAGGACCGCAGCATCAGCACCGGGATCAGCAGGCTGAAGACGATCACGTCCTTGAGCGCGCCGCTCCAGAACGATGCATAGCTCTCCACCAGTCCGACCGCGATGGCGCCGATCGCGGTCATCGGATAGCTCACCAGGCCGCCGATGATGGCGGCCACGAAGGCCTTCAGCCCGATGATGAAGCCGGAGTCGTAGTACATGGTGGTCACCGGCGCGATCAGCACGCCGATCAGGCCGGCCAGCAGGGAGGCGCTGCCGTAGGCCAGCAGCGCGGTGCGCGCCGGCCGGATGCCGACCAGCCGCGCACCGACCCGGTTCACCGCCGTGGCGCGCAGCGCCTTGCCGGTCACGGTGCGCTCGAAGATCAGGAAGAAGAGACCGCTCAGCACGATCGCCGAGGCCACCATCAGCACCACCTGCGCGCTGACCGTGAAGCTGTCGCCGATCGCGAAGCTGCCCGCCGCCAGCGGATGGGTGCGCGAGCCTTCGGGCCCGAAAAAGAGCAGCCCCAGACCCGACAGCAGGAAGTGCAGCGCCAGCGACACGATCA
>DASXKG010000217.1:0-7817 GCA_036496965.1 Variovorax sp. | reverse complement strand
TTCTGCGCCACTTGCGCATCGATCTGGTACATGCCGGCCGTGATCTTCACGTGCTCCAGATGGCCCTGGGGTTCCTGGGCCTGGGCGGCGCCCAGCAAGGAAACCGGAACCACTAGGAGAGAAAGGAAACGCAGGGGCATGCTGGACCTTCGAGACGATGGGGGAGAAAGGACGGCTGGAAGCTTAACCCCAAAAAAAAGTCGTCCGGGGAGGGCAAGCCGGCGCGGCCGCGCTCGACGGCGGCCTTCGCGCGCAGGGCGATGGGTCTAGAATTCTTGCGCGAAACGAGCCGGCTGGACAACGACGGTCTCCAGCCTCCCTTCACCCGGAGTTCCAGTCCCCATGACCAGCTATCAGCACATCCAAGTCCCGGCCGAAGGCCAGAAGATCACGGTCAATGCCGACCACTCGCTGCGGGTGCCCGACCAGCCGATCATTCCGTTCATCGAGGGCGACGGGACCGGCCTGGACATCACGCCGGTGATGCTGAAGGTGGTGGACGCCGCGGTGGCCAAGGCCTACGGCGGCAAGAGGAAGATCCACTGGATGGAGGTCTACGCGGGGGAGAAGTCGACCAAGGTCTACGGGCCCGATGTCTGGCTGCCCGAGGAGACGCTCGCCGTCGTGCGCGACTACGTGGTCTCGATCAAGGGACCGCTCACCACGCCGGTGGGCGGCGGCATCCGGTCGCTGAACGTCGCCTTGCGCCAGGAACTCGACCTGTACGTCTGCCTGCGGCCGATCCAGTATTTCGCCGGCGTCCCCAGCCCGCTGAAGGAGCCCGAGAAGACGAACATGGTCATCTTCCGCGAGAACTCCGAAGACATCTACGCCGGCATCGAGTTCGAGGCCGAGAGCGACAAGGCCAGGAAGCTCATCAAGTTCCTGCAAGACGAAATGGGCGTGAAGAAGATCCGCTTCCCCAACACCTCGGGCATCGGGGTCAAGCCGGTGTCGCGCGAGGGCACGGAGCGGCTGGTGCGCAAGGCGATCCAGTACGCGCTCGACAACGACAAGCCCAGCGTCACCCTGGTGCACAAGGGCAACATCATGAAGTTCACCGAAGGCGCCTTCCGCGACTGGGGCTACGGCCTGGCGGCGAAGGAGTTCGGTGCCGAACTGATCGACGGCGGCCCCTGGATGAAGCTCAGGAATCCGAAGAGCGGCAAGGAGATCACGATCAAGGATTCGATTGCTGACGCGTTCCTGCAACAAATCCTGCTGCGCCCGGCCGAGTACAGCGTGATCGCCACGCTCAACCTCAATGGCGACTACGTCTCCGACGCACTCGCCGCCCAGGTCGGGGGCATCGGCATCGCCCCGGGCGCGAACCTGAGCGACACGGTGGCGATGTTCGAAGCCACCCACGGCACGGCGCCCAAGTACGCCGGCAAGGACTATGTCAACCCCGGCTCCGAAATCCTCTCGGCCGAGATGATGCTGCGCCACATGGGCTGGACCGAAGCCGCCGACCTGATCATCAGCGCCATGGAAAAATCGATCGCCAGCAAGCGGGTCACCTACGACTTCGCCCGCCTGATGGACGGCGCCACCCAGGTGAGCTGCTCCGGATTCGGGCAGGTGATGATCGAGCACATGTGATCCGGAGCGCGGAGCGTCCATGGACGCCCGGACAGTCCAGGCCCCGGCACCGCAAGGCGTCGGGGTTTTTTGCTGGCGCGGCCGGTCCCCCGGGGGCGCCTTTGGGCGGTGCGGGGCATGCACCTTGCTTGGGCAGCGACACGCGCCGTCACCAATCGCCTTGAATGTCACAAAGCCGCCACCAGTTGTGTCACTACAGCGAGTGCAATCTCCGGCTGCTCGATAGAATGATTTTCATGGCTACCAGAATCCCCTCGACCCCCAAGACGCCACCGGCCGTGAAGCCGCGGCGGGACGATGGCGATGCGGTCGTGCTCGAACGGCGCCCGCAAAAGACCGCGCCCCCCCAGATGTTCCAGGTCGTGATGCTGAACGACGACTACACGCCGATGGAGTTCGTCATCGTGGTCATCCAGGAGTTCTTCAACAAGGACCGGGAAACCGCCACCCAAATCATGCTCAAGATCCACCTCGATGGCCGGGGCGTGTGCGGGGTCTACTCCCGCGACATGGCGGCCACCAAGGTCAATCAGGTCATGGAAGCGGCGCACCAGGCCGGGCACCCGCTGCAGTGCGTCAGCGAACCGGTCGAATGAACCAGTTGATTTGGTCGCGCTCCAACCCATCTGACAGAATATTTACAGCAAGGCAAAAGGAAACGACATGATTGCCCAGGAACTGGAAGTCAGCCTGCACATGGCTTTTGTAGAGGCCAGGCAGCAGCGCCACGAGTTCATCACGGTGGAGCATCTGCTGCTCGCTTTGCTGGACAACCCGAGTGCCGCAGAAGTTCTGCGTGCCTGTTCGGCCAACGTCGACGACCTGCGCGCGTCGTTGACGAATTTCATCAAGGACAACACCCCCCAGGTGGCCGGGACCGACGACGTCGACACCCAGCCCACGCTGGGTTTCCAGCGGGTGATCCAGCGCGCCATCATGCACGTCCAATCGACGGGCAACGGCAAGAAGGAAGTCACCGGCGCCAACGTCCTGGTGGCGATCTTCGGCGAGAAGGATTCGCACGCGGTCTACTACCTGCACCAGCAGGGCGTGACCCGCCTGGATGTGGTGAATTTCATCGCCCACGGGATCAAGAAGAGCGACCCGCCGGAAGCTGCCAAGGGCAGCAACGAAGCCTCGTCCAACGAGGGCGAGGAGGGCGGCGGCGAGAAGAACGAGAAGTCTTCGCCGCTGGAGCAGTTCACCCAGAACCTCAACCAGCTCGCCAAGGACGGCAAGATCGATCCGCTGATCGGCCGCGAGTACGAGGTCGAGCGCGTGATCCAGATCCTGTGCCGCCGGCGCAAGAACAACCCGCTTCTGGTCGGTGAGGCCGGCGTGGGCAAGACCGCGATCGCAGAGGGCCTCGCCTGGCGCATCACGCAAAGCGAGGTGCCGGAGATCCTCGCCGAGTCGAACGTGTATTCGCTCGACATGGGCGCGCTGCTGGCCGGCACCAAGTACCGCGGCGATTTCGAGCAGCGCCTGAAGGGCGTGCTCAAGTCGCTCAAGGACAAGCCGAACGCGATCCTGTTCATCGACGAGATCCACACCCTGATCGGCGCCGGTGCCGCTTCGGGCGGCACGCTGGACGCATCGAACCTGCTCAAGCCGGCGCTCTCGAGCGGTCAGCTCAAGTGCATCGGCGCGACCACCTTCACCGAGTATCGCGGCATCTTCGAGAAGGACGCCGCGCTGTCACGGCGCTTCCAGAAGGTCGACGTGGTCGAGCCGACAGTGCAGGAAACGGTCGACATCCTGAAGGGCCTGAAGTCGCGTTTCGAAGAACACCATGGCGTGAAGTACGGCGTCGCCGCACTGCAGGCCGCGGCCGAGCTCAGCGCCAAGTACATCAACGACCGACACCTGCCGGACAAGGCGATCGACGTCATCGACGAGGCCGGGGCGGCCCAGCGCATCCTGCCCGCGAACAAGCGCAAGAAGACCATCAGCAAGACCGAAGTCGAGGAAATCGTCGCCAAGATCGCGCGCATTCCTCCGGCCAACGTCTCGAACGACGACCGCGGCAAGCTGCAGACGATCGAGCGCGACCTGAAGAGTGTGGTCTTCGGCCAGGACAAGGCACTCGAAGTGCTGGCTTCTGCGGTCAAGATGGCGCGTTCGGGCCTGGGCCGCGAGGACAAGCCGATCGGCTCCTTCCTGTTCAGCGGCCCGACCGGCGTCGGCAAGACCGAAGCGGCCAAGCAACTCGCCTACATCATGGGCATCGAGCTGATCCGCTTCGACATGTCGGAGTACATGGAGCGCCATGCGGTGAGCCGGCTGATCGGCGCGCCCCCGGGCTATGTCGGATTCGACCAGGGCGGCCTGCTGACCGAAGCCATCTCGAAGAAGCCGCACGCGGTGCTCTTGCTCGACGAAATTGAGAAGGCGCACCCGGACATCTTCAACGTGCTGCTGCAGGTCATGGACCATGGCACCCTGACGGACAACAACGGACGCAAGGCCGACTTCCGCAACGTGATCATCGTGATGACCACCAACGCGGGCGCCGAGACCATGAACAAGGCGACCATCGGCTTCACCAACCCGCGCCAGGCGGGCGACGAGATGGCCGACATCAAGCGCCTGTTCACGCCGGAGTTCCGCAACCGCCTGGATGCGACGGTGAGCTTCAAGGCCCTCGACGAGCAGATCATCCTGCGCGTGGTGGACAAGTTCCTGCTGCAGCTGGAAACGCAGCTGGCCGAGAAGAAGGTCGACGTGACCTTCACCGACGCCCTGCGCAAGCACCTGGCGAAGAAGGGCTTCGACCCGCTGATGGGCGCCCGGCCGATGCAGCGCCTGATCCAGGACACGATCCGGCGCGCCCTGGCCGACGAACTGCTGTTCGGCCGCCTGCAGGAAGGGGGCCGGCTGACGGTCGACCTCGACGACAAGGACGAGGTGCAGCTCGACATCACGCCGCTGCCGAAGAAGGAAGGCCGGGCCAAGCCCGAGGCGGAAGAAGCGGCGACAGGTTGAGCGCCGTCCGCCCGTACGGCGGAATGATCCCGTCCAGCGCAGGCGGCGGACGGATCCATCAGGAAGGCCGGTAGCATCGCTGCCGGCCTTTTTCATTCATTCGTTCATCGTCACACGATTGCGCCCTTGATACTCCCCGCGCTCAGCCAGGAATGGAAGACCGGCCTCTCTCTCGCCTGGAGCGGCTACATGGCGGTCCTTTCCGTCTGGATCGTGATGCAGAAGCGCGCGCCGGTCTCGACGATGGGCTGGATCCTTTCGCTGTCGCTGCTGCCCTTCGTGGGCTTTCTCATCTACTACTTCCTGGGGCCGCAGCGCCTGAAGAAGCAGCGCCTGAGACGCCTGCGCAGCCGTGCCAGCGCGCTGGCACCGGCCGACCTCGCGCTGCTGCGCGATGCGCGCGCGCAGGCGCCGCCGGCGTTGCAGCAGGTGGCTGCGCTCGGCACGGCGGCCTGCGGGCTGCCGGTATCGACTGCCAGTTCGGTCGAATTGCTCTCCGGGGGGGCGCGCACCTTCGATTCGATCTTCCAGGCGATCCGGGAGGCGCGCGATCACGTGCACCTCGAGTACTACATCTTCGAGCCCGACAAGATCGGCACGGCGCTGCGCGACCTGCTGATCGAGCGCGCCGGGCAGGGCGTCCGGGTCCGGCTGCTGATCGATTCGCTGGGCTCCCAGCGCGTCGGCCGCAAGTTCATGGCGCCGATGCTGGCGGCCGGCATTCGGATTGCGCTGTTCCACGAGACGCGCATCGGCCGGCGGTTGCGCCCGGTGACCAACTACCGCACCCACCGCAAGATCGTGGTCTGCGACGGCCGGGTGGGGTTCACCGGCGGCGTCAACATCACCGACGAAGAAGATTCCCGCACCCGCCCCGAGGCCTACCACGACATGCACCTGCGCATCGAGGGCAGCGCGGTGCGCTGGCTGCAGACCACCTTCCTCGAAGACTGGACCTACGCCACCGGCGACGATCCGCGCCGCATGGAGACATCGCTGGAACGGCTGCTGCCGGTCCTGCCCGCGCATGACGCGGGCAGCGGCGTGCCGACGCAGATCATCACCAGCGGCCCCGACAATCCGCTGGAGGCGATCCATCGCGTGCACCTGGCGGCGATCCAGTCCTCGGTGCACCGGGCCTGGCTCACCACGCCGTATTTCGTGCCCGGCGAGCCGGCGCTGATGGCGCTGACCGGCGCCGCGCTGCGCGGCGTCGACGTGCGGCTGCTGGTGCCGCGGCGCAGCGATTCGCTGATCGTCAGCGCGGCGGCGCGCTCCTACTACGACGAACTGATCGCGGCCGGCGTCAAGGTCTGGGAATACAAGGCACGGATGCTGCATTCGAAGACGCTGGTGGTGGACGACAACTGTGCGATCGTCGGCACCGCCAACTTCGACAACCGGAGTTTCCGGCTCAATTTCGAGGTCTGCGCGGTCGTCTACGGCAGCACGCTGGCCGAGCCGCTGGTGGCCCAGTTCGAGGCCGACCTCCAGAACGCATCGCCGGTGCACACCGACCGGCACCAGCCTTTCCTGCGCCGCCTGGGCGATTCGTTCGCCCGTCTGTTTTCCCCCTTGCTTTGACCATGAGCCCTCACAGCTTCCTCTGGCACGACTACGAAACCTTCGGTGTGGTGCCGCGCCGCGACCGCCCGGCGCAGTTCGCCGCCATCCGTACCGATGCCGAGCTCAACGAGATCGGCGAGCCGCTGATGATCTTCTGCCAGCCCGCGCCGGACTATCTGCCGAGCCCGCAGGCTTGCCTGATCACCGGCATCACGCCGCAGCAATGCCTGGCAGAGGGCATCCCGGAGCATGCCTTCGCGGCGCAGATCGAACAGGCCTTCGCGCGCCCCGGCACCATCGGCGTGGGCTACAACACCATCCGCTTCGATGACGAAGTCACGCGCTTCCTGTTCTGGCGCAACCTGATCGATCCCTATGCGCGCGAATGGCAGAACGATTGCGGCCGCTGGGACCTGCTGGACGTCGTGCGGCTGTGCTTTGCGCTGCGGCCCGAAGGCATCCAATGGCCGCGCAAGGCCGACGGCAGCCAAAGCTTCAAGCTGGAAGACCTGGCGCGCGCCAATGGGCTCGTGCATGAATCGGCGCACGATGCGCTGTCCGACGTGCGGGCGACGATCGCGCTGGCGCGGCTCATCCGCGACCGTCAGCCCAAGCTGTTCGACTTTGCCTTCGGACTGCACCGCAAGGACCGCGTGGCCAGCGAACTGGGCCTGCCGGCCACGCGGGAAACTGCCCGGCCCTTCCTGCACGTCTCTGGCATGTTCCCGGCCGAACGCGGCTGCCTGGCCATCATGTGGCCGCTGGCCAGCCATCCCACCAACCGCAACGAACTGCTGGCCTGGGACCTGGCCAGCGATCCGAGCGAGCTGCGCCACCTCGATGCGCAGACGCTGCGCCTGCGCCTCTTCACGCGCAGCGCCGACCTGCCCGAGGGCGTGCAGCGGCTGCCGCTCAAGTCGGTGCACCTGAACAAGTCGCCGATGGTGGTCGGCCAGCTCAAGACGCTTTCGCCGGCGATGGCGGCGCGCTGGGGCATCGACGTCGAGGCGGCCCTGCGCCATGCGCAAGCGGCGGCGGCGCTGCCCGACATGAGCGCGATCTGGCCGCAGGTCTTCGAGCGCCCGAAGGAGCCGGCGCCGGATGTCGACGAGGATCTCTATGGCGGCTTCCTGGGCAACGGCGACCGCCGCCGCCTCGACCAGCTGCGCGGCCTCGCGCCGGCCGAGCTGGCACGAGCGCGCACGGGTTTCGATGATCCTCGGCTGGAGGAGCTCGTGTTTCGCTATCGGGCGCGCAATTTCGCCGCGACGCTCGATGCCCAGGAGACCGAACGCTGGGAGGCCCACCGCTTCGCCAGACTGCTCGAAGGCGAGGGCGGCGCGCGCAACGTCGACCAACTGTTCGCCGAGATCGACCAGCTGGCCGAGACGGCCGACGAACGGGCGGAAGCGCTGCTGGGCGCCCTGTACGACTACGCGGAGTCGATTGCGCCAGTGGTCTGAAGGGCCTGCTGCCACTCGCCGGCGAAAGCTGACAGGATTGTCATCTGGGCGTAAGGTTGGCGTCCCGGCCTGTTGCCTAGAGTGAGCGCCATGCGAATATTGTGTCTGGCCATGGCCGCGTCACTCACGGCGTGTGCCGTAGGACCGGACTACAAACAGCCGCCCTCGGTGGCCCAGGGGGCTTCCGCCCCCCAATTCAAG
>DASXKG010000216.1:0-9184 GCA_036496965.1 Variovorax sp. | reverse complement strand
TCGTCCAGAGGCATCAGGGGAGGTGGTTTCGGAGCGCTGCTAGCCATGGTGCTTCACCTTGTAAACGAACTGATCGGCGTTGAGCAGCAGCCAGCGGGCGATGCCATCGACGTCGTCGAGGTCAAAGATCGGCAGCCGGATCGAGGCAGGCAGCGCCAGTGGTGCATCGGTTGCCACCGCCACGATGAAGGCATCCTCGGCCTGGCGCAGCGGCCGCGGCGCCTCGCCTTCGGCGGCGGCGCGCCAGACCTCGATCTTCGGCAGGTCGCTGTGCTTGAAGCCTTCGACCAATACCCAGTCCACGCCAGGATCCAACTCGGCGATCAGGTCGTGCACGCCGAGCTGAACCGGCGTCTCGAACTCGCGCATCAGCGCCAGTCGCTGGTCGGACGCAGCGACCACCTCGAAGGCGCCGGCCTCCCGATGCCGCCAGGTGTCCTTGCCCGGATGGTCGATGTCGAACTTGTGGTGGGCGTGCTTGACCACCGACACCCGTTGCCCCTGCCGCTTGAGCAGCGGAATCAGGCGCTCGACCAGCGTGGTCTTGCCGGCACCGGAAAAACCCGCGACGCCGATGACTTTCATGGGCGGATCATGGGCGATTGTCGGCCTCAGTCGCAATGCTGGGCGATGTAGGCCTTCACGGCCTCGGCATCGGCCGGCAGTTCGACCACCCGCTTGGGCAGCGCCTCGATGCCGGCGAAGCGCGGCGGCCGCTCCGGCTCCTGGCCCAGAGCCTCGACCATGGTTTCGGCGAACTTGATGGGCAGGGCGGTCTCCAGCACGATCATCGGCACGCCCGGCGCGCGGTGTTCGCGCGCGACCTTCAGGCCGTCGGCCGTGTGGGGATCGATCAGCGTGGCGAAGCGGCGCTCGGTGTCGCGGATGGTGGCCAGGCGATCGGCGTGCGTGCTGCGGCTGCTGGCAAAGCCGAAGCGCGTCGCCGCCTGGGCGAAGGCCGGGTCGGCGCCGAGGTCGAAGCGGGCGGCACGGCCCAGTTCGGTCTCGAACAGCGAGCGGGTCTTCGCGCCATCGCGGCCCACCAGATCGAACACGAAGCGCTCGAAGTTGCTGGCCTTGGAGATGTCCATCGACGGGCTGGAGGTCTCGTGGGTGTCGGCGGCCGAACGCACGCGGTAGACACCGGTGCGGAAGAACTCGTCGAGCACGTCGTTCTCGTTGGTGGCGACCACCAGCGTTCGGATCGGCAGCCCCATCGTGCGTGCCACGTGGCCGGCGCAGACGTTGCCGAAGTTGCCCGAGGGCACGGCGAAGCTCACCTGCTTGTCATTCGAGGCCGTGGCCTGGAAATAACCGGCGAAGTAGTACACGACCTGGGCCAGCAGCCGCGCCCAGTTGATCGAATTGACCGTGCCGATCCGGTACTTGCGCTTGAACGGCAGGTCGTTCGACACCGCCTTGACGATGTCCTGGCAGTCGTCGAACACGCCCCCGATCGCGATGTTGTGGATGTTCGCGTCCTGCAGGCTGAACATCTGCGCCTGCTGGAACGGGCTCATCCGTCCGGCCGGCGAAGTCATGAACACGCGCACGCCCTTCTTGCCGCGCATGGCGTATTCGGCCGCGCTGCCGGTGTCGCCGCTGGTCGCGCCGAGGATGTTGAGCGATTCGCCGCGGCGCGCCAGTTCGTACTCGAACAGGTTGCCGAGCAGCTGCATCGCCATGTCCTTGAAGGCCAGCGTGGGTCCGTTGGAAAGCGCTTCCAGGTAGAGCCCGTCCTCGAGCTCGCGCAGGGGCACGATGTCCTCGCTGCCGAACACCTCGGCGGTGTAGGTCCTGGCGCAGAGGTCCTTCAGGTCGGCAGCGGGAATGTCGTCGACATAGAGGGAGAGGATCTCGAAGGCGAGTTCGGCATACGGCAGGCCGCGCCAGCGCGCCAGCGTGGCGCCGTCGACCTGCGGATAGCGCTCGGGCAGGTAGAGCCCGCCGTCGGGCGCGAGGCCTTCCAGCAGGATGTCGCAGAAACGGCGCCGGTCCGGGTGGCCGCGGGTGCTCAGGTATTTCACGTTGCTTTCCAGATGCGCAATGAAAGGGCCGCTAGAGCCCGATGCCGTACTCGCGCAGGTCGAGCCAGAGCCGGGAAGCGATCAGCCCCATCATGCCGAAGACAAGAATCAGGTAGTGCAGCGCGCGCGAGCCGACGCCGTCCGTGCGATCCAGCGCGACGAAATAGGCCCACGAGGCCAGGAAGCTGCCGGCCGCATTCAAGGCCAGATGGGCGCGGCTCATGGAGCCGGCCAGCGCGGCCGCGACCAGCAGCGCGAACCAGAAGGCCAGGTGCCAGCGCGGCATCTCGACCTGCGCCAGCCGCAGCAGGGCGGCGAGGGTCAGCGCTGCAACGAGCGTGGGCACGGCGCAGTTCCATCGCTTTCAGGCGAGCTCTTCCTTGCGGATGCGCACGATCGGCGCGAGCACGGTGGGCAGCGCCTGCAGCCGGGCCAGCACCTCGTCCAGCGTGCCTTCACGGGTGTCGTGGGTCAGGATGATCAGGTCGGTCTGGGTGGAACCTTCTCCCCCCACCTCGTCGGCTTCGCGTTGCAGCACGGCGTCGATGCTGATGCCCGCGCTGGCCAGTTGCCCCGTCACCTGGGCCAGCACGCCGGCCTCGTCGGCCACGCGCAGGCGCAGGTAGTAGCTGGTGACGACCTCGGCCATCGGCAGGATCTGGAGGTCGCTCATCGCATCCGGATGGAAGGCCAGGTGCGGCACGCGATGCGCGGCATCGGCCGTGTGCAGGCGGGCGATGTCGACCAGGTCGGCGATCACTGCGCTCGCGGTGGGCTCGCTGCCTGCCCCCTTGCCATAGTAGAGCGTGGTGCCGACGGCGTCGCCATTGACCACCACCGCGTTCATTGCGCCTTCGACATTGGCCAGCAGCCGCTTGGACGGCACCAGCGCCGGATGCACGCGCAGCTCGATGCCCTGCGGCTTGCGCTTGGTGATGCCCAGCAGCTTGATGCGGTAGCCGAGCTGCTCGGCGTACTTGATGTCCTGCGCGGCCAGCCTGGTGATGCCCTCGACATGGGCGCGCTCGAACTGCACCGGGACGCCGAAGGCGATCGCGCTCATGAGCGTGACCTTGTGCGCGGCGTCGACGCCCTCGATGTCGAAGGTCGGGTCGGCCTCGGCATAGCCCAGGCGCTGCGCTTCCTTGAGCACGGTGGCGAAGTCCAGGCCCTTGTCGCGCATCTCCGAAAGGATGAAATTGGTGGTGCCGTTGATGATCCCGGCGATCCACTGGATTGCGTTGGCGGTGAGCCCTTCGCGCAGCGCCTTGATGATCGGGATGCCGCCCGCCACCGCCGCTTCGAAGGCCACCATCACGCCCCTGGCATGCGCCGCCGCGAAGATCTCGGTGCCATGCACTGCCAGCAGGGCCTTGTTGGCGGTGACCACGTGCTTGCCGGCGGCGATCGACTCCAGCACCAGCTGCTTGGCGATGCCGTAGCCGCCGATCAGTTCGATCACGATGTCGATGTCGGGATTGGCCAGCACGGCGCGGGCATCGCCCACCACTTGCACGCCCTCGCCCACCACCTCCCGGGCGCGCGCCTGGTCGAGGTCGGCGACCATGGTGATCTCGATGCCGCGGCCCGCGCGCCGCTTGATTTCTTCCTGGTTGCGCCGGAGCACCTTGAAGGTGCCGCTTCCGACCGTGCCGATGCCGAGCAGGCCTACTTGGATGGGTTTCATTCGAATCGTCTTCTGGAACAAGGGGGAATGAGCGTGGGGGCCATATTCTCAGCTGTCGACCCGGGCGCGATAGCGCTCCAGGAAGGCAGCCATGCGGCCGACCGCCTCGCGCAGGTCTTCTTCGTGGGGCAGGAACACGATGCGGAAATGGTCCGGCGTCGGCCAGTTGAAGCCGGTGCCCTGGACCAGCATCACCTTGGTCTCCTTGAGCATCTCGAGGAAGAACTGCCGGTCGTCGTCGATCGGATAGACCTTGGGATCGAGCTTCGGGAACATGTAGAGCGCCGCATGCGGCTTGACGCAGCTCACGCCGGGAATGGCGGTGATCAGCTCATAGGCCAGGTCGCGCTGGTGGCGCAGGCGCCCGCCCTCGCCCACCAGGTCGTTGATGCTCTGGTAGCCGCCCAGCGCGGTCTGGATCGCCCATTGGCCCGGCACGTTCGCGCACAGGCGCATGTTCGACAGCATGTTCAGGCCCTCGATGTAGTCGGCGGCCATCTTCTTGTCGCCCGACACCACCAGCCAGCCGGCGCGGTAGCCGCAGGAGCGGTAGCTCTTGGACAGCGAATTGAAGGTCAGCGTCAGCACGTCCTTGGACAGGCTGGCGATCGCCGTGTGCCTGACGCCGTCGTAGAGCACCTTGTCGTAGACCTCGTCGGCCAGGATCACCAGGTGGTGCTCGCGCGCGATGGCGACGATCGCCTTGAGCAGTTCTTCGGAGTAGAGCGCGCCGGTCGGGTTGTTCGGGTTGATGACCACGATGGCCTTGGTGCGCGGCGTGATCTTGGCGCGGATGTCGTCCAGGCTCGGCATCCAGCCGCTGTCTTCGTCGCACAGGTAGTGCACCGGCTTGCCGCCCGACAGGCTGGCCACCGCCGTCCACAGCGGGTAGTCGGGCGCGGGCAGCAGCAACTCGTCCCCGTCGTTGAGCAGCGCATTGGTCGCCATGGCGATCAATTCGCTGGCGCCGTTGCCCAGGTAGATGTCGTCCAGCGTGACGCCCGCAATGCCCTGCTTCTGGGTCTCGTGCATCACCGCCTTGCGCGCCGCAAAAATGCCCTTGCTGTCCGAGTAGCCTGACGAGGCCGGCAGGTTGCGGATCATGTCCTGCTGCACCTCTTCGGGCGCATCGAAGCCGAACAGCGCGAGGTTGCCGATGTTGAGCTTGATGATCTTGTGGCCCTCTTCCTCCATCTGCTTGGCGGCGTCCATGATCGGCCCGCGGATGTCGTAGAGCACATTGGCCAGCTTGGCCGATTTCTTGAGCGGTTTCAAAGTCCCTCCAGGGGGGTCTGCGCAGGGGAAAACCTATAATTTGACCACAGTTCCCCGCCCTCCCGAATGAAGCTCCAGCCCGACAGATCCGACGTCCAGACCCTCACCGCGCACGGCCCCGGCTGGGTGGCCATCAACAATGAGCGTGTCGAGGCGAGCGTGGTGGTCGGCTCCCGCGGCGAGCGCTTCGAGTGGCACTGCGAAAGCTTCGCCCAGCTGGGCGAATCGCACTTCGCCCAACTGGCCGCGCTCGGTGCCGAATTGATCGTCTTCGGCAGCGGCGGGCGCATCCGCTTTCCCCCGGCCAGCTGGCTGCAGCCCCTGATGGCCAGGCGCTGCGGCATCGAGACCATGGACACGCCGGCCGCCTGCCGCACCTACAACATCCTTGCCAGCGAAGGCCGCCACGTGGTCGCGGCGCTGTTGATCGAGAGACCGGAGGCTGGGAAATAGCCGCCGTTTCGGGGTAAAATCGGGGGTTGCAGACGGGCGATGCGCCTTCAATTGAAAACGGGCGGTGCGCCCTCAATGACAAACGGGCGGTGCGCCCTCGAGTTAGCAACGACCAATCTTCCATCCTCGAGGAGATCGAGCGTGGAATCAAACGGAGAAAACAAGTTTCATGGCGATCGTTGTCAACAAACCCATTCCCGAATTCGACGCCAACGCCACCGGCGGCCTGAAGGTCTCGAACACCTCGCATCTCGGCCACGTGCTGGTCATGTACTTCTACCCCAAGGACAACACCCCCGGTTGCACCACCGAGGCCATGCAGTTCCGTGATCGCTACAAGGACTTCGTGAAGGCGGGTGCCACCGTGTTCGGCGTCTCGCGCGACAACATGAAGTCGCACGACGAATTCAAGGCCAAGCTCGAACTCCCTTTCGAATTGATCGCCGACACCGAAGAAAAAATGTGCCATATGTTCGGCGTGGTCAAGAACAAGATCATGTACGGCAAGAAGGTCAAGGGCATCGAGCGCAGTACCTTCCTGATCGGCGCCGACGGCGTGCTCAAGGCCGAATGGCGCGGCCTGAAGGTGCCGGGCCATGTCGACGACGTGCTCAAGGCCGTCAAGGCCCTGAAAAAGTCAGCCTGAGGCGCCCGGCGTGCGCTTTTGCACGGTCTCGTTGGGACGACACAACGACTGCACGTCCTGTCACACGCGATGTGCATAATGGCCGCATGCCGTTGAGCTCCACGACCGCATCCACCGAACAAAGCCGCCCTGGTCTTCAGGCGGCTTTTTTGCTTTCTGGCCCCTTTCCTTTTGCGAGCGAACCGACCCATGCCCCTGCCCCCCGCCCCCACGAAGCGTGCCGCCTTGCTTGCTCCGGACGCGCACGACGCACCGGCCCGCTCCTCGCACGGAAGGGGCGGCCGCCGCTCCTCCGACCGCAGGACTGAGGAAGCCGGCTCGAACGGGTCCCGGCCGCTCGAACTCTTCGACCGCCATGCGGCGGAGGCCGGCGGGGCGCTCGAGGCGGCCCCGCTGCCCGTGGTTGCCAAGGCCGCGCCGCGCCCGGCGCCGGAGCCGGCCGTCGCGCGCAGCAGCAATAACAGCAGCAGCGAAGCCCGCCAGAGCCAGCCGGAGCCCGCGCCGCAGGCCCCCGGGCGGGCCAAGCGCACCAAGACGATCGGACCGGCCAAGCTCTTCGTGCTCGACACCAACGTGCTGCTGCACGACCCGATGTGCCTGTTCCGCTTCGAGGAGCACGACATCTTCCTGCCGATGATCGTGCTGGAGGAGCTCGACGGCCACAAGAAGGGCACCACCGAGGTTGCCCGCAACGGCCGGCAGACCAGCCGCACGCTCGATGCGCTGGCCGGCGCCCAGGGCGCCGACATCGGCAAGGGATTGAAGCTCGACACCACCGGGCACCGCGAGGCCGGCGGCAAGCTGTTCTTCCAGACCGTGCCGCTGGACTATTCGCTGCCGACCAGCCTGCCGCAGGGCAAGGCGGACAACCAGATCCTGGGCGTGGTGCAGGCCCTGCGCGAGCTGTATTCCAAGGACGCGCCCGGCCGTCCGAAGCAGGAAGTGGTGCTGGTGTCCAAGGACATCAACATGCGCGTCAAGGCGCGCGCCCTGGGCCTGGCCGCCGACGACTACCAGAACGACAAGACCCTGGAGGACGGCGACCTGCTCTACTCCGGCACCCTCGCGCTGCCGGCCGACTTCTGGACTCGCCAGAGCAAGACGATCGAAAGCTGGCAAAGCGGCAGCAGCACCTTCTACCGCATCAGCGGCCCGATCGTGCCCAACCTCTACATCAACCAGTTCGTCTTTTTCGAGGCGCCGGGCGAGCCGAGCATGTACGCCCGCGTGACCGAGATCCGCGACAAGACGGCCGTGCTCAAGACGCTCAAGGACTACGGCTCGATCAAGAATGCGGTCTGGGGCGTGAACACGCGCAACCGGGAGCAGAACTTCGCCATGAACCTGCTGATGGACCCGGAGGTCGACTTCGTCACCCTGACCGGCACCGCCGGCACGGGCAAGACGCTGATGGCACTGGCCTCGGGCCTGACCCAGGTGCTGGACGACCGTCGCTATACCGAGATCATCATGACCCGAGCCACCGTCAGCGTGGGCGAGGACATCGGCTTTTTGCCCGGCACCGAGGAAGAAAAGATGGGCCCCTGGATGGGGGCGCTCGACGACAACCTCGAATTCCTGGCCAAGGGCGACAGCGGCGGCGCCGGCGAATGGGGGCGCGCGGCCACCAATGAGCTGATCCGCAGCCGCATCAAGATCAAGAGCATGAACTTCATGCGCGGGCGCACCTTCCTGAACAAGTACGTGATCATCGACGAGGCGCAGAACCTGACGCCCAAGCAGATGAAGACGCTGGTCACCCGGGCCGGCCCGGGCACCAAGATCATCTGCATGGGCAACCTGGCGCAGATCGACACCCCCTACCTCACCGAAGGCTCCTCCGGCCTCACCTTCGCGGTCGACAAGTTCAAGGGCTGGCCGCACAGCGGGCATATCACCCTGGCCCGCGGCGAACGCTCGCGGCTGGCGGACTTCGCCAGCGATGTGCTGTAGTCCGCCGACCGGGGGGTTCTTGCGCTCCTGAAGGCTGCTGACACCACGTTGTCAGGAGCTGTCGCGCAGCATGGAGGCTCGCTTGGCAAGGAGCCCTTCATGCAAACCCAATCCCAACCGCACCGCCAACACCTGGCTGCCTTCAACGTGGCCGGCCTCACCGCCCGCACCACCAACCGCGCCGAGAGCGATCCGCAGGCCTCGCGCATCGGCGTGCTCTGGAACCGCTTCTTCGGCGAGCGGATCTACGAAAAGCTGCCGCAGCGGGTCGACGACCAGCGGCTCTTCGGCGTGTACTCGGCCTACGAGGCCGACGCGCACGGCGCCTTCGACGTCACCACCGGCGTGGCGGTCGCTGCCGGCCCTTCGACCGTGCGCATCGAGGGCGGCGACTATCTGGTTTTCACCGGGCAGGGCCAGATGCCGCAGATGGTGCTCGCCGTCTGGCAGACGATCTGGCAGTATTTCGATGCGCATCCGGAGATCCGGCGCCGCTACCAGAGCGACTTCGAGGCCTACAGCGGACCCGAAGAGGTCGCCATCCACATCGGAATCCAGTGAGCCCATGAACCTGTTCCCTGCGCGAGTTTCGTTTTCCCCCGGAAGGCGCTGAACATGCGCCGCGGCGACCGCCTGTTCCAGATCGTGCAGCTCGTGCGCGGCCGGCGCCTGACCACGGCCGCCTACCTCGCCCAGCGCCTGGAGGTGTCCGAGCGCACCGTGTACCGCGATGTCGCCGACCTGCAGCGCCAGGGCGTGCCGGTCGAGGGCGAGGCCGGGGTGGGTTATCGCCTCGGCGCGGGGTTCGAGTTGCCGCCCCTGATGTTCACCCAGGAGGAGGCCGCGGCGCTGGTCGCATCGGCCCGCCTGGCGCAGAGCTGGGTCGACACCGCCATGGCGCGCGACATCGAGTCGTCGCTCGGCAAGATCCTGTCGGTCCTGCCGCCGGCGGCGCGCGCTTCAGCCGAAAGCCTGGCCATCTACGCGCCCGCATACGTGCTCGACGAGAACACGCGCGCCCGGCTGCAGACGCTGCGCGAGGCCGTGCAGTCGCGCAACAAGCTGCGCATGGACTACCGCGACGTCGCCGGTGCGCCCAGCCAGCGCACGGTGCGCCCGCTGGGCTGCTTCTATTGGGGCAAG
>DASXKG010000215.1:0-6067 GCA_036496965.1 Variovorax sp. | reverse complement strand
GGATCGAAACACCGTTCAAGCGGACTCGAACGGCTGTACTTCCTGCCACCAGGCAAGCACCTGCACGACCGATTGCTCGATCGTCTGGTGCGAGTTGTCCAGGAGGCGGGCATCAGGCGCTGGCTTGAGTGGCGCGACGCTGCGGGAGGAATCCCGCAAGTCACGCGCTTCCAGGTCGGCGCGAAGACTGTCAATTGTAGTCGAAATACCCTTTGAAATCAATTGCTTATGCCGCCGCTCCGCGCGCCGGGCGGCGCTTGCCGTGAGGTAGACCTTGAGCGCCGCGTCGGGAAAGATCACCGTGCCCATGTCGCGGCCGTCCGCCACCAGGCCCGGCAGGCGCCGGAAGCCGCGCTGCAGTGCCAGCAGGGCGCTGCGAACCGCGGGCAGCGCCGACACGCGGGAGGCGTCCATGCCGGCCGACTCGGTGCGGATCGCTTCGCTCACGTCCTCGCCGGCGAGCAGCACCTGGCCCTCGCTGAAAGACAGGGGCAGGGCGCGGGCCAGTTCGGCGATCCGGGCCTCCTGCGCCGGCTCGGCATCGAGGCCTGCGCGCCGCATCGCCAGGCCGGTCACGCGGTAGAGCGAGCCCGAGTCGAGGTAGTGGTAGCCGAGCCGCCGCGCCACCTCGACGGTGAGAGTGCCCTTGCCGGAGGCGGTCGGGCCGTCGATGCAGATCACCGGCACTTCGGCCGCTTCGGCGACCGCGAACAGCGTCTCGAAGTAGTCCGGATAGGTCTTGGCCACGCACTGCGGATCGAGGATGCGCACCGGCACGCCGGCCGGATTGAAGGCGGCCAGCGAGAAGCACATCGCGACCCGGTGGTCGTCATAGGTCCTGATGCTGGCGGCGCGCCAATCCGCCACCGGCAGGGGGTGCACACGGATGAAGTCGGCACCGGTCTCGACCGTGGCGCCGAGCTTGCGCAGTTCCTGGGCCATGGCGTCGATGCGGTCGGTCTCCTTGACCCGCCAGCTGGCGATGTTGCGCAGCAGGCTGGGGCCATCCGCGTTGAGCGCCATCACTGCCAGCGTCATGGCGGCGTCGGGAATGTGGTTGGCGTCGATGTCGATGGCCTCGAGCGGCCAGGCGCCGCGCCCGATCGCCAGCCAGTTCGGTCCGCTGTCGATGCGCGCGCCCATCTGCCGCGCGGCGTCGACGAAACGGATGTCGCCCTGGATCGACTCGGCCCCCACGCCCTCGACCCGAACGCCCGGGCCGGCGGCGATCGCGCCGAGCGCGATGAAGTAGCTGGCCGAGGAGGCATCGGCTTCGACGTGGATCTCGCCCGGCGAGCGGTATTCGCTGCCGGCGCGGATGGTGAAGCGCTGCCAGCCTTCGCGCTGCACCTGGACGCCGAAGCAGGCGAGCAGGTTCAGCGTGATCTCGATGTAGGGCTTGGAGATCAGCTCGCCGACCACCTCGATCACGATGTCGCGTCCCGCCGGCCCCGAACGGGCCGCGAGGGGCAGCGCCAGCAGCAGCGCGGTCAGGAACTGGCTGGAAACGTCGCCGCGCACCCGGGTCGGCCGGTCCAGCGCCAGCGCATCCAGCGGCACCGGATGGATGGCCAGCGGCGGATAGCCAGGGTTGCCGAGGTAGTCGATGCGGCAGCCGAGCTGGGTCAGCGCGTCGACCAGGTCGCCGATCGGCCGCTCGTGCATGCGTGCCACGCCGCTGAGCTCGAACTCTCCGCCGAGCAGCGCCAGCGCCGCCGTGAGCGGCCGCATCGCGGTACCCGCGTTGCCGAGAAAGAGCGAAGCCTGCGTCGCGCGCAGCTTGCCACCCAGGCCTTCGATGCGCAGCGCGCCGCCTGGCGGGCGCTCGATCGCGCAGCCGAGTGCGGCCAGTGCGTCGAGCATCACCCGCGTGTCGTCCGAATCGAGCAGGTCGTGGACGGTGGTCGTGCCGCCGGCCAGCGCCGCCAGCAGCAGCACCCGGTTCGAGATGCTCTTGGAGCCGGGCAGGCGCACGGTGCCGGCAGCCGAAACCAGCGGCGGGACGTCGAGGAACGGGATGGTGAACATGGTCAGTGGCCGCTGTGCTTCGAAGCGCCCGCGTGATCCTGGCGCAGCGCGGGGACGCACCTCATTCCGGGGCCGCGCCCGCGCCCGGCTGCCATTGGCTGCGCACCCGGCTGGCGTTGGCGATCGCGTTCTCGAGGCCCTGGGCGTCGCCCGAGCGCACCAGTGCCTCGAATTCCTTCAGCGCATCGCGAAAGCCCTGGGCCTGCAGCAGCAACTGCTCGCGGTTGGCGAGCAGCACGTCGCGCCACATGGCCGGGTCGCTGGCAGCGATGCGCGTGAAGTCGCGAAACCCCGGTCCGGCGAGTTCCAGGAACCGGGCCCCTTGCGGATGGGCGGCAATCGAGTTGGTGAACGCGAAGGCGAGCAAATGCGGCAGATGGCTGACGGCGGCGAAGGCGCTGTCGTGCGCCTCGGGCGTCATGGTCACGACCCGGGCACCGACGTCGGTCCAGATCTGGGTGGCCCGCTGAACATTGGAGCGCAGCGTGGACTTGATCGGCGTCAGTACGACCTGGCGGCCGGTGTAGAGGTCGGCATCGGCATGCTCGACGCCCGCGACCTCCTTGCCGGTGATCGGATGCGCAGGCACGAAGGCGCCGATCTGGTCCTGCAGCCCGCGCCGCGCCGCGGAGATCACGTCGCTCTTGGTCGAGCCCACATCCATCACCAGCATCTGCGCGGTGATGCCGTGCCGGATCGCCTTGAAAGTCTGCTCGGAGGCGCCCACCGGCACCGCGATCAGGACCAGGTCGGCGCCCGAGACGGCCAGCAGCGCCGACGGCGCGGCCACGTCGATCACGCCGAGCTGCTTGGCGCGCTCGGTCGTGGAAGGCGACTTGCTGTAGCCCACCACCCGCTTGACCAGCCGCGCCCGCTTGAGCGCCAGCGCGAAGGAGCCGCCCATGAGGCCGCAGCCGATCAGTCCCAACTGTTCGATCATCGTCGTGGGGCCTCAAGCGGTGACCGGATAGGCGCCGATGACCTTGTAGAACGCACACAGCGTGCGCAGTTCGGCCAGTGCCGCGGCGACGTTGGGCTGTGCGGGATGGCCGTCGAGGTCGATGTAGAAGTAGTACTCCCACTGCCCGGTGCGCGCCGGGCGCGACTCGAAGCGGGTCATGGAGACGTTGTTGTTCTTCAGCGGCACCAGCAGGTCGTGCACCGCGCCGGGGCGGTTCGGCACCGACACCACCAGGCTGGTGCAGTCGCGCGCCGAGGGCGGCGGCATGTCCAGCGTCTGCGGCAGGCAGATGACGGCGAAGCGGGTGCGGTTGTAGGAATCGTCCTGGATCGCGTGGGCCACGATGTGCAGCCCGAAGCGGGTGGCGGCGCGCTCGCTCGCGAGGCCCGCCCAGGCCGGATTGCCGGCCGCCAGCCTGGCGCCCTCGGCGTTGCTGGAGACGGCGCGCCGCTCGGCGTCGGGCAGATGCTTGGCGAGCCAGGTCTGGCACTGCGCCAGCGCCTGCGGATGGGCCAGCACCGCCTCGATGCCATCCAGCGAATTCGTCTGGCGCAGCAGGTGGTGGCGCACCAGCAGGCTGACCTCGCCCACCACGTGCGTGGGCGAATGCAGGAACAGGTCGAGCGAGCGGGTCACCACGCCTTCGGTCGAGTTCTCGACGCCGACCACGCCGTATTGGGCGCTGCCGGCTGCCGTGGCATGGAAAACCTCGTCGAAGCTCGCGCAATAGACCAGGTCGGCCGCGCCGCCGAAGTATTCGATCGCCGCCTGCTCGCAGAAAGTGCCTTCCGGACCGAGCACCGCGACGCGCTGCGGCGACTCGAGCGCCAGGCAGGCCGACATGATCTCGCGCCAGATGGCGGCCACGTGCAGCGACTTGAGCGGCCCCGGGTTGCTCTGCTGCATCTTCTCGATCACCTGGGCCACGCGGTCGGGGCGAAAGAAGGGCGTGCCCTCGCGCTTCTTGAGTTCGCCCACCTGCTCCGCCACGTGGGCGCGCCGGTTCAGGAGTTCGAGCAGCTGGCGGTCGAGCGAATCGATCTGCACGCGCAGATCGGCAAGGCCGGGAGAATTGTCAGGTGCGGGTGTGGCTGGGCTGGGTGCGGTCATCGGTCAGGCCGGCATGCGACTACGCATGCGACCGCTCGAATTCTCGCATGTAGCTCACCAGCGCCTGCACGCCGGCCAGCGGCATCGCGTTGTAGATGCTGGCCCGCATGCCCCCGACCGACTTGTGGCCCTTGAGCTGCAGCAGGCCGGCCGCGCGCGCGCCCGCCAGGAAGGCCTCGTTGCGGCTTTCGTCGGCGAGGAAGAAGGGCAGGTTCATGCGCGACCTGCAGCCGGCGTCGACCTTGTTGAGGTAGAAGGCCGATGCGTCGATGAAGTCGTACAGCAGCCGCGCCTTGGCGATGTTGCGCGCCTCCATGGCGGCGACGCCCGTCAACGCGCCCTCGGTCTGCTGCCGGAGCCACTTGAAGGTCAGACCGGCGACGTAGATGCCCCAGGTCGGCGGCGTGTTGTACATCGACTGGTTGTCGGCCACCGTCTTGTAGTTGAAGGCACTCGGGCAGATGGGCAGCGCACGGTCGAGCAGGTCGTCGCGCACGACCACGATCGTCAGGCCGGCCGGACCGAGGTTCTTCTGCGCGCCGCCGAATGCCAGGCCCACGCGCGACCAGTCGACCGGCCGCGACGCCACGTGCGAAGAGAAATCGATCACCAGCGGTGCCTTGCTGCCGAGCGCGGCCAGGTCCGGCAACTGCTGGAACTCGACACCGTGGATGGTCTCGTTGCTGCACAGGTGCACATAGGCGGCGTCGGCCGACAGCTGCCAGGCGGCAGGGTCGGGCAGGCCGGTGTGGGTCGGCGCGTTGCTGGCGGCGAGCGACGCCGCGCAGTAGCGTTGCGCTTCCTTGTGCGACTTGGCGCTCCAGCTGCCCGTGACGACGAAGTCGACCGGGCCGCCGCGCGAGAGGTTCAGCGGCACGATGGCGTTCTCGCCCAGTCCGCCGCCTTGCATGAAGAGGATGTGGAAATGCGCCGGCACGGCGAGCAGGGCGCGCAGGTCGGCTTCGGCCTCGGCATAGATGATGCCGAACTCCTTGCCGCGATGGCTCATTTCCATCACGCCCATGCCGCTGCCGTGCCAGTTGGTCATTTCGGCGGCGGCGCGTTCGAGCACCGCCTCCGGCATCGCGGCCGGCCCGGCAGAGAAGTTGTACGGGCGCGGACCCGCCGGCTGCGTCACTGGGACTTCTTGGCCGGCGCCTTGGCCGTCGGCTTGGCTGCCGCGCTGCTGGCGGCGGGGCCGCCTGCGGCTGCAGCGCTGTTGGTCGGCGCGCCGAGTGCCTTGGCAACGGCGCTGTCCAACGCCACCATCTTCGGCTCAATGGTGGCGCGGGTTTCGGTCACCAGCTTTTCGGTCAGTGCAGCCTGCAGCTTCGGATTCAGTTCCTGGTACTTCTTGCTGAGCGGCGAGTTGATCCAGGCCATCAGCTGGCGCAGTTCATCTTCGCTGAAGTTCTGCTCCATCAGCGGGGTCAGGGCATCCGGTGCGAGGGAGATCGCCCTGTCGCGCACGATCGGATAGGCATCGTCGAAATATTTCTTCAGCTCGGCATCGGCCGCCTTGGCCTTGGCTTCACGCTGGTCCGGCGGCACCTGGGTCTGCAGGTACTGCGAGCCCGCCTGCGCGATCGGCGCGCTCGATTGCTCGACCAGGTTGCGAGCCAGGGATTCGATGCCGGGGCGCTGCTGGTCGACGAACTGCTTGATCATTGCCGCCTTGCTGTCCTGCGCGCCGGCCGGGGTCTGGGCCATGGCCAGCGTGCTGCCGGCAAGCGCGACCGTCAGGAGCGCGAGTTTGATTTTTTTCACTGAGGATTCTCCGTTGAAGATGTTGAGGAAGTGTCGTCGTCGATGCCCGGCTCATTTTCGATAATCGCATCGTTCTCCACGATGCGCTGCAATCCGCTGAGCTTGGCACCTTCATCGAGCCCGATCAGCGTGACGCCCTGCGTCGCCCGACCGAGTTCGCGAATTTCCGAGACCCGGGTGCGCACGAGCACACCCTTGTCG
>DASXKG010000214.1:0-3032 GCA_036496965.1 Variovorax sp. | reverse complement strand
ATCGTGAAGAAGAACGGCATCATGATCGTCGACTTCGCGCTGCATGCCGAGCGCGACAAGGGGATGTCGCCGAGCGACGCCATCTTCGAGGCCTGCATCCTGCGCTTCCGGCCGATCATGATGACCACCATGTGCGCGCTGCTGAGCGGCCTGCCGCTGATGCTGGGCCACGGCGCCGGCTCGGAGCTGCGCCGGCCGCTGGGCTACGCGATGGTCGGCGGCCTGATCCTGTCGCAGATCCTGACGCTGTTCACCACGCCGATCATCTATCTGTATCTAGACCGCTGCCACCACTGGTACGTGCGGCGCACGGCGGCGCGCAAGCAGCGCCGACTGGCCACGATCGAGACCACGACGACGCTGCCGACGCCGCGGCCGGCGCCCACGGGATCGGCCGGCGAATGAAGGTGCTGATCGTCGAAGACGAGCGCAAGACGGCCGACTATCTCTACCAGGGCCTGACCGAGCAGGGCTGCGCCGTGGATCTCGCCTTCGACGGGATCGACGGGCAGCACCTGGCCTTGCACTTCGACTTCGACGTGATCGTGCTGGACGTGATGCTCCCGGGGCTGGACGGCTTCTCGGTGCTGAAGTCCCTGCGCAGCGTGAAGAACACGCCGGTGATCATGCTGACCGCGCGCGACGGCGTGGCCGATCGCGTGCGCGGCCTGCAAGATGGCGCCGACGACTACCTGGTGAAGCCCTTTTCCTTCCTCGAATTGCTGGCCCGCCTGCAGGCGCTGACCCGCCGCGGCCGCAGCCAGGAATCGACCCTGCTGCGCGTGGGCGACTTGCGCATCGACCTGCTCAGCCGCAAGGCGATCCGGCGCGAGCAGCGCATCGACCTCACCGCCAAGGAATTCGCGCTGCTGGCCGTGCTGGCCCGGCGCCAGGGCGAGATCCTGTCGAAGACGGTGATCGCCGAGCTGGTGTGGGACATGAATTTCGACAGCAACACCAACGTGGTCGAAGTGGCGATCAAGCGCCTGCGCGCGAAAATCGATGCACCCTTCGACCACAGCCTGCTGCACACCATCCGTGGCATGGGCTATGTGCTGGAGAACCGCGGCGGCTCGGAGTCGGAATGAGGAAATCGATCGCGATCCGGCTGGCCCTGATGTTCGCAGCGGCGGCGCTGGCCGGCTTCGCGATGCTGGGCACCGCATTGCACCACGTGCTGTCGAACGAGCTCGATCGCCATCAGCAGGAGCAGATCAGCGCCCGCCTCGAGGACATGGCCTACATGCTGCAGCACAGCCGGGCCGTCAATCTCGGCGATCGCATCCGCGACAAGCTCGATACGCTGGGTGCCGACGACCCGCGCACCCGCTCCTGGCTCTGGAGCGAAGACCCGGCCTTCCGCTACGGCGAGGACCTGTCCCAGGTCCGCTCGGCGGTCGAGGCCGGCAGCGACAGCGTGGAGCTGCGGATCGGGACTCCGCCGCGGCCGATCCGCATGCGGGTGAAGGGCGCCATGCTGCCGGCCAACGGACAGCGGCCGGCCGTGGCCTACATCGCCGGCGTGGATGCCGAACCCTTCGGCCATACCCTGCGCACCTTCGAGACAGCGGTGGCCCTGCTGACCCTGGGCGGCACGCTGCTGTCCGCCGCGCTGGGCTACTGGATCGCGCGCATCGGTCTCGGCCCGGTCGATCGGCTGTCCACGGATGTGCAGCAGGTCGGACCGGACGACCGTACCCGGCGCCTGCAACTGCCGGCCTTGCCGCGTGAACTGGCGCACCTGGGCGCTTCGTTCAATGCCGCGCTCGACCGGCTCGATGGCGCTTATCGGCAGCTCGCCACCTTCAGCGACGACGTGGCCCACGAGTTGCGCACCCCGCTGGCCAACCTGATCGGCCAGACCCAGGTGGCGTTGGCGCGCGAGCGCAATGCGGCCGAGCTGCGCGAGGTGCTGCAGTCGAACCTGGAAGAACTGGAGCGGCTGCGCGCCATCGTGGCGGACATGCTGTTCCTGGCCCGCGCCGAGCAGGGGGTTCGGGCCCGGGGCCTGGTGGCGTCGTCGATCGCGCAGGAGGTTGGCAAGACGGTGGAATTCCTCGACTTGCTGCTCGACGAAGCCGGCATGTCGGTTCAGGTGGAGGGCGACGCGGTGGCGCCCATCGAGACCTCGCTGTTCCGCCGCGCCTTGACCAACCTGCTGCAGAACGCGATCCAGCATTCGCGTCCCGGCGCGCGCGTGCTGGTGCAGATCGGCCACGACGAGCGTTCGGCGGAGGTGAGCTTCTCCAATCCCAGCGTGCCGATCGCGCCGGAGCAGCTGCCGCGCCTCTTCGACCGCTTCTACCGCGTCGACACCTCGCGCCGCAACAGCGGAGAGAACCACGGCCTGGGCCTGTCGATCGTGAAGGCGGTGGCCGTGATGCACAACGGCCATGTGTTCGCGCGTTCGGATGACGGGATGACGACGGTGGGGTTCAGCGTGGCGTTGGATGGGTGAACAGGGGCCAGGCCCAGACCTCAAGCCCTGGGAGGCATCCAATCCGTCCCCACGCCGCGCCCGTCCATATGCAAGGCAGCCGTCGCAGCCGGTGTCTCCGCCAGCAGCTTGCCCTTGCGGAATACCTTCAGCCGCGTGGCGCGCAGTCTGATCGCCTCGACCGGGGCACGCGCCTGCAGCAGCACGAAGCTGGCATCGCAGCCCGCCTCCAGCCCGTAGCCCGACAGGCCCATGGTCTTCGCCGCATTCACGGTCACGGCATCGAAGCATTGCCGGATGCCCGCCTGGCTGGTCATCTGCGCCACGTGCAGGCCCATGTGCGCCACTTCCAGCATGTCGCCCGAGCCCATGCCGTACCAGGGGTCCATCACGCAGTCGTGGCCGAAGGCGACGTTGACGCCGGCGGCCATCAACTCGGGCACGCGGGTCATGCCGCGGCGCTTGGGATAGCTGTCGTGGCGGCCTTGCAGGGTGATGTTGATGAGCGGATTGGCGATCACGCCGACGCCGCTTTCGGCGATGAGCGGCAGCAGCTTGCTCACGTAGTAGTTGTCCATCGAATGCATCGAGGTGC
>DASXKG010000213.1:0-2167 GCA_036496965.1 Variovorax sp. | reverse complement strand
GCGACCTGAGCGTGCAGGCAGGCGAAGCCGCGCTGGTCACGCGCATCACCAGCCACGGCACCGGCACCGCCAGCGAGACCACCATGGACGCCGCCGGCCAGGGCGCCAGCACGCCCGCCGGCCTGACGCGCGCCGAACTGGACCTGGACGCCGAAGGCAACAGCGTGCGCGCCAACCTGGCCTGGGACAGCCAGCGCGCCGGCGAAATCCGCATCGAGGCCAGCACCCAGTTCCAGCAGCGCAAGGGCGGCTGGCAATGGCCCGAGGACGCGCCGCTGGCCGGCCACGTCCGCGCGCACATGCCGAACCTCGGCGTCTGGTCGATGCTGGCGCCACCGGGTTGGCGCATGGCGGGCACCCTGCAAGCCGACGCGACCCTGTCGGGTGACCGCGGCGAACCGCGCTGGAGCGGCACGCTCGGTGCCGATGACCTGGCCCTGCGCGCCCTGGTAGAGGGCCTGGACCTGCGCGATGGCCGGCTGCGGGCCACGCTGGAGGGCAACCGGGTCGAGATCACCGAATTCAGTCTCAAGGGCGGCACAGGCGCCCAGACCCGCATCCCAGGCCAGAGCGGCAACCTGAGCACCGCGGCCAGCGAAGCCAATCGCGGCGGCGGCAGCCTGAATGCACACGGCGAACTCGCCTGGGGCGCCGCGTCGGCCGATGCCGGCGCCAGCGGCGGTATCCGCGTGTCGATGCAGGCCCAGCTGCAGGCCTTGCGCGTGCTGGCGCGGGCCGACCGACAGCTCACGCTTTCGGGCGACCTGCAGGCGCGCCTGGAGAGCGGCCTGCTCACGGTGCGCGGCAAGCTCAGCACCGACCGGGCCGTCATCATCCTGCCGGACGAGACCGCGCCCAGCCTGGGCAGCGACGTTGTCATCCGCTCCGCCGCCCGGGACCGCGAGGCAGCCGAAGCGGCCAGCCGCCTGGCCGAGGAAAATCGCACCGAAGCCGCCCGGGCCCAGACCGCGAAGCCGCCGGACATCTCGGTCGACTTCGACCTCGGGCGCGACTTCGCGGTGCAGGGACGCGGCGTCACGACGCGGCTCGAAGGCAGGCTCAATATCGTCAGCAACAGCCTCGGCGCGCCCCCGCGCATCACCGGCGAAGTGCACACGGTGGCCGGCCAGTACCGCGCCTACGGCCAGCAGTTGACGATCGAGACCGGCATCGCGCGCTTCAGCGGTCCCTTCGACAATCCGCAGCTCGACATCCTCGCCATCCGGCCCAATATTTCGCAACGCGCCGGCGTGGCCATCACCGGCACCGCCTCGTCACCGCGCGTGCGGCTGTATTCCGACCCGCAGCTGTCGGACCAGGAGACCCTCACCTGGCTGGTGCTCGGTCGCGCCTCGGCCTCGAGCGGCGGCGAATCGGTGCTGCTGCAGCAGGCCGCGCTGGCACTGCTGGGCGGCCTGGGCCAGGGCGGCACCGGCGGCGGCCTGGCCAGCCGCTTCGGGCTCGACGAGATCGGTTTCAAGGGCCCCGGCAGCGGCGGCGACGTGCGCGATTCGACCATCACCGTCGGCAAGCGGATCGCACGCGACTTCTACATCACCTACGAACGCGGCCTCGGCGGCACCCTGGGCTCCTTCTTCATCTTCTATGACCTCACGCGCCGCCTGACCCTGCGCGGCCAGGCCGGCCAGCAAAGCGGCGTCGACCTGATCTATACCGTCCAGTTCGACTAACTGACCCACCCCCGAAGCGCCTGCGGCGCCCCGAGCCGCTGCCGGAGGCAGCGGCTCTTCGGGCCGTCCAAGCCTGCGCAGGCAGGCTTGGAGCCGCGCCCACAGCCCCATCAAGGGGGCGATACCAGCGGCCCGGCGAAGCCGGTTCCGCGGTATCTCTGGCATTCGCTGCGCGGATTCACGCAGCGCGCAGAGGGAGGTGGGACTCTGAACTGGTAAAGTCCCGGGGCCTTCGTCCTCGTAGTTCAATGGATAGAACGGGGTCCTCCTAAGACTCAGATACAGGTTCGATTCCTGTCGAGGGCACCAGTCAAGAGTCCGCAAGGTTCCAATAAGGGCTATTGGCAACCAGCATCAACCTGCCGGAGTTCCGCCTCCTCCACCGCTTCTCTTAACTTGAGGCGCTTCATTTTTTCCCAAAGCGTCTTCCGACTGATCCCCAGCAGTTCGGCTGTCTTGGAGACGCTTCCGTCCGC
>DASXKG010000212.1:0-2334 GCA_036496965.1 Variovorax sp. | reverse complement strand
CACTGCGCTTCAGCTACAGCCGGCGCGCCTGCACCGCCTGGCGCGCCCAGTAGACGTTGTCCAGGCGATCCAGGCGCACCTCGCCGCCGGTCGAGGGCGCGTGCACGAAGCGCCCCTCGCCGACGTAGATGCCCGCATGCCAGGGCGTGGCCGAGCCGAAGAGCAGCAGATCGCCGGTGCGGATGTCGGACATCGGCACCGGGCTGCCGGCGCCCGCCATGCGCGCCACGGTGCGCGGTGTCGGCGCTGCGCCGATCTGGCGAAACACGTAGCCGATCAAGCCGCTGCAGTCGAAGCCGCCTTGCGGCGTGTTGCCGCCATAGCGGTAGGGCGTGCCGACCAGCCCCAGCGCCTGGATGGCGGCGTCCTTCGACTGCTCGGCCGTCAGCACCTCGATGCCGGTGCCGGGCGATGGCGCCGGCGGGCTGGCACAACCCACAGCGAGCACGCAGGCCAGCACCGGAATGAGTCGACAGAGCAGCAGCCGGCGGCCTGCGATTCGAAGCGGGGCGTCGGACATCGTTGAACGGCTTGCCGGCGTGGCCGCTCAGATCAGGCTGCGCATCGCCTGCGCCGTCTCGCGCAGCACCGGCAGCACGCGGGCGACCGCATCCTCGCTGCTCTCGTGGCCCATCGGCATCGTGATGTTGAGGGCGCCCACGAGTTCGCCGTGGCGGTCGCGCAGCGGCACGGCGATACCGCGCGAGTTGAGGTCCAGCTGCTGCTCAGACAGGGCCCAGCCCTGGGCGCGGATGCGCGCCAGCTCGAGCTTCATGCGCTCCTTGCTGGCGATGGTGTGCGGGGTGAACACGGCCAGTTCGCGTGCCGCCAGCCAGTCGGCGCGCTCCTCGTCGCTGCGCATGGCCAGCATCAGCATGCCCGCGGCAGTGACCTGCGCGGGCACCCGCGCGCCCAGCACGTACCCGGTGCTCATGCTGCGGTTCGGTCCGTTGCGGGCGATGTAGACCACCTCGTCGCCGTCCATGACGCTCAGGTAGGCAATCTCGTGCGTGCCGGCCGCGACCCGCTGCAGAAAGGGCTGCACGATGCGCGGCAGCCGCGCCGATTCGAGGTAGGACTGGCCCAGGCGCAGCACCCGCGGCGTGAGCCAGAACAATTTGCCATCGCTCGCCACGTAGCCCATGTGGACCAGCGTCAGCAGGTAGCGCCGGGCCGCGGTGCGGGTCATGCCGGTCCGTTGCCCGGCCTCGGTGGCGGTCATCCGCGGATTGGCGTCGTCGAAGGTTTCGATGATCGACACGCCGCGCTCCAGGCCGGCGATCCAGTCGCGTTTGTCGAGGCCTGGCGGGGCGATTTCAGCTTCTGTTTCTGGCATGTGTGGGGTTCGGGAGAAACCCTGGATTCGTTCGATGATCGATCAGAACGGCGCGATCATCGTTCTTCTACCTGGGACGGCGGCTGTCGCCTAGTGGGGTAAGCGCTCTACATTAGGGGACGCCTCTTCCCCGACAGCGCGCCTCGAACACCTCCAGCGAGACAAGACACCCATGTTCCCCTCGATCGCCGGCAGCACCTGCGTCTACCTGCTTCCGGGAGACCCGGTGACGAATGTGCGCCTGCCGCGCATGTTCAATGCGGTGTTCGAGCGCTTCGGCATCGACGCCCTGATGGCGCCGGTGCAGGTCGCCAAGCGCGATCTGGCCGTGTTCGTGAAAGCCGCATTTCTCGCCAGGAACGTGCGCGGCATGGCGATCGCGCCGCCGCACAAGCCGCTGTTGGTCGACCTGCTGGACGGCTGCGGCCTGTTCGGCCGCGTGGCCGGGTCGGTCAACGTGGTCCGGCGCATCGACAACGGCGAACTCGAGGGCGACCTGTTCGACGGCGAGGGCCTGCTTGGCGCGCTCGACCACTACAACATCCCGTTTCGCGGCAAGCGGGTGCTGATCCTGGGTGCCGGCGTCAGCGCCGCCGCCATCGGCGTGGCGCTGGCCGAGGGCGGCACGGTGCACGGCGCCGAACACATCGCCTTCCACGACATCGCGGCGGGCAAGGCAGCCGGCGTGGCGGCGCAGCTCGATGCCTTCTTCGATGCCAACGTGGTGGCGGTCGACAGCAGCGACCCCGCCGGATACGACCTGGTCGTCAACGCCACCTCGCTCGGCCTGAAGGCCGACGACCCGCTGCCGCTGGACGTGTCGCGCATGGACGCGCACGCCGCGCTGTTCGACATCCTGCTGCGCAACCAGCCCACGCCGCTGGTGCGCGCGGCACGCGAGCGCGGACTGCATGCGCAGGCCGGCTTCGAGATGCTGATCCAGCAGATGCCGCACTACCTCGATTTCTTCGGCCATCGCGAGGCGGCCCATGGCGTGC
>DASXKG010000211.1:0-5329 GCA_036496965.1 Variovorax sp. | reverse complement strand
CCCTATCACATCGAACGCGACCCGACCGCGCCGCGTGCCCTGCTCCCGAGCTTTGCCGACTTCCGCGCCCGCTACACGAGCGAGCCGCTGGGCGCCGGACCCGATGCCGACCGCGCCGCGGTGCCCTATTCATTCGGCGCGCCGGAAGGCACGCCGGCCGCGCTGCGCCTGCAAACACCCGGCAGCGGGACCGGAGCGGCCGCCGGCGACGCCGATGTCGATCCGACCACGCCGCGCCAGCCGCGGCGCGGCGAATCAGCCCACTGGATCACCCGCAGCGCGCTGTGCGTCGAGGTGCGCGACCCGCGCCGGGCCAATGGCCCCGCGGCCGAGAAGCGCGGCAACGCCTCGGGCGTGCTGTATGTCTTCATGCCGCCGCTGGCACGCCTGGAAGACTACCTCGACCTGGTGGCTGCGATCGAGGCCACCGCCTTGCAGCTCGGCGTCAAGATCGTGATGGAAGGTTATCCGCCGCCACGCGATCCGCGCCTGAAGATGCTGCAGGTCACGCCCGACCCCGGCGTGATCGAAGTCAACATCCATCCGGCGCACAACTGGCGCGAACTGGTGGACCACACCGAGTTCCTCTACAACGCGGCCTTCGAGACGCGCCTGTCGGCCGAGAAGTTCATGACCGACGGCCGCCACACCGGCACCGGCGGCGGCAACCACTTCGTGCTCGGCGGCGCCGTGCCGACCGACAGCCCCTTCCTGCGCCGCCCCGAGCTGCTGGCCAGCCTGTTGCTGTACTGGCACAACCATCCCTCGCTGAGCTACCTGTTCTCCGGCATGTTCATCGGCCCGACCAGCCAGGCGCCGCGCGTGGACGAGGCGCGCAACGACCAGCTCTACGAGTTGGAGATCGCGCTCAAGGAAATCGCCCGCAATCGCGAGGTCTACGGGCAGAACATGCCGGCCTGGCTGGTCGACCGCACGCTGCGCAACATCCTGATCGACGTCACCGGCAACACGCACCGCAGCGAGTTCTGCATCGACAAGCTGTATTCGCCCGACTCCAGCACCGGCCGGCTCGGCCTGCTCGAGCTGCGCGCCTTCGAGATGCCGCCCCATGCGCGCATGAGCATCGTGCAGCAGCTGCTGCTGCGCGCCTTCGTCGCCCGCTTCTGGGACGCGCCCTACAAGGCGCCGGCCACGCGCTGGGGCACCGAGCTGCATGACCGCTTCCTGCTGCCGACCTTCGTCAAGATGGATTTCGACGATGTCGTCAGCGAAATGCGGCAGGCCGGATTTGCCTTCGATGCGGACTGGTTCGCGCCGCACTTCGAGTTCCGCTTCCCGCTGGTCGGCCAGGTGCAGGCGATGGGCGTCGAGCTGTCGCTGCGCAATGCGCTCGAGCCCTGGCATGTGATGGGCGAGGAAGGCTCGGCCGGCGGCACCGTGCGCTATGTGGACTCCTCGCTGGAACGCATCGAGGTCCGCGTGACCGGCCTGAACGAGAGCCGGCATGTCGTCACGGTCAACGGCAAGGTGCTGCCGCTGCAGCCCACCGGCACCATGGGCGAGTTCGTGGCCGGCGTGCGCTACAAGGCCTGGAACCCGCCGTCGGCGCTGCATCCGAGCATCGGTGCGCACGCGCCGCTGACCTTCGACCTGGTCGATACCTGGATGAAGCGCTCCCTGGGCGGCTGCCAGTACTTCGTCGCCCACCCGGGCGGCCTCAGCTACGACACCTTCCCGGTCAATGCCTACGAGGCCGAGAGCCGGCGTCACTCGCGCTTCTCGCGCATGGGCCACACCCCGGGACTGATGAGCACGCCGCCCGCCACCATCGAACTGGCCGGCAGCCGCGAATTCCCATTCACCCTCGACCTTCGCCGATGACAGGTGTCGTTTCGATGGGACCCACGGCTACTTTCTCACGCTCCGCAGCCCGGTCACCGTGACCAGAGTGTGACAATCGGCGCACCGTGGACCCATTGAACGAATCCCTCTTCGACGCCCAGGCGCTGGAAGCGCCGGCCGAACTGGCGGCAGCACTGGCACCGTTGGCGGCGCCGGGCCATTTCGATGAGCTTCGCGGCACGGCGACGCCCCAGAACGGTGCGCGCCCAAGCACCCCATCGCAGCCGGTGCCACTGCATGAGGTCGGGTCCGCCCCGCCTTCGACACCCCGGGCGGATCAAGCGCATGAGCCGCCTCAGGACAGTGCCTCGCTGGCACCATCGTGGGTCGGCTTCTTCGAGCAGCTGGGAGCCGGCGGGTTCGACGATCTGCCCCGGCGCGCCGTCAGCCTGGAACGCCAGATCCGCGACAACGGCGTCACCTACAACGTCTATGCCGACGCCGACGGTCCGCAGCGGCCCTGGTCGCTGGACCTCTTCCCGCTGATCGTCTCGCCCGACAGCTGGACCCAGATCGAGGCCGGCGTGCTGCAGCGCGTGCGCGTGCTCGACCGCGTGATGGCCGACGTCTACGGTCCCCAGCAGTTGCTGGCCGAGGGCCTGATACCGCCGGCGCTGGTGCAGGGCCATCCGGGCTACCTGCGCTCGATGCATGGCGTCACCCCGCCCGGCGATACGTGGCTGCACATCGCGGCCTTCGACCTGGCGCGCGGGCCCGACGGCAAGTGGTGGGTGGTCTCGCAGCGCACGCAGGCGCCGTCGGGACTGGGCTACCTGCTGGAGAACCGGCTGGCGATCGCACGCCAGTTTCCGCAGGCCTTCGAGCACCTGCACGTGCAGCGCCTGGCTGCCACCTACAGCGCCATGATGGAAGGCCTGCAGCAGCTGTGCCCGGCCGGCCAGCCACCGCACATCGCGCTGCTCACGCCCGGCCCCTACAACGAGACCTACTTCGAGCATGCCTACCTGGCGCGCTACCTCGGTATCACGCTGGTCGAGGGCAACGACCTGACGGTGCGCGACCAGCGGCTCTACCTGAAGACGCTGCAGGGGCTGCGCCCGGTGCATGGCCTGGTCAAGCGGCTGGACGATCAGTACCTCGACCCGCTCGAACTGCGGCCCGACTCCACCCTCGGCGTGCCCGGCCTGCTGCAGGCCGTCCGTGCCGGCAACGTGCTGGTGGCGAACATGCCAGGCTCGGCCTTCCTCGAGTCGCCGGCGCTGCTCGGCTTCCTGCCGGCGCTGGCGCGCCGCCTGATCGGCGAGAAGCTCCAACTGCCGGCGCTGCCGACCTGGTGGTGCGGCGAACGCGCGGCCATGGAGGCGGTGCTGCCGCAGCTGACCGATTCGGCGATCAAGTCGACCTACCCCGACATCGACTCGCACATCAGCTTCGACGCCGTGCTCGGCCGCCGCATGGGGCGACGCGAACTCGACGAATGGGCCGGCCGCATCGTGCGCCAGGGCGACGAGCACACCGTGCAGAGCTACCTGCCGCTGTCGCAGATGCCGACCTGGACCCAGGACCTCGGGCGCGGCCACATCGCCCAGCGCTCGGTGCTGCTGCGGGTGTTCGCGGTGGTCGACGGCCCGCGCTCCTGGCGGGTGCTGCCCGGCGGCCTGGCGCGGCTGGCGGGACCCGATGCCCAGATCGCGTCGATGCAGCGCGGCGGCAGCAGCGCCGACGTCTGGGTGCGCACCGACGGCGAGGTCGACCGCACCACGCGGCTGCAGCCGCATGCCACGCCGGCTTCGCTGGCGCGCCATCGCGCCCCGGTCACCAGCCGGGCGGCGGAGAACATGTTCTGGCTCGGCCGCTACACCGAGCGGGCCGAGAACGCGGTGCGGCTGGCGCGGCTCACGATCGACCTGCTGGGTGGCGAAGACCTCTCGTCGCGGGCGCTGATGTTGTGGTTGCACCGGATGGCGCTGCGCAATGCGCTGGTGCCGCGCCAGGTACCGAGCCTGCCGAAGTCGCGCCGCGTCTTCGAGCGCGCGCTCATCGCCGAGCTCGGCGACGTCGCGCATGGGGGCAGCGTCGGCTACAGCCTGCGCTCGATCCGCCAGTCGGCTGCGGCGGTGCGCGAGCGGCTGTCGCAAGACCATTGGAACCAGATCGTGCGAGCGGAGGCCGACTTCCTGCGCCGCAGCGCCGAGCTGGCCGGCGAGCGGGCCGAAGGCGGCTACGCCAGCAGCGCCGCGCTGCGCCTGCTCGAATCGGCCAGCGCCGCGCTGGCCGCGATGACCGGCGCCCAGACCGACCGCATGACGCGCGACGACGCCTGGCGGCTGCTGTCGATCGGCCGCCACATCGAGCGGCTCGGCTTTCTCGCCAGCGCGCTGGCGGCCGGCTTCGAGAACGGCTCGGTGCACGAGGTCAGCGGCTTCGAGGCCATGGTGTCGCTGTTCGACAGCACCATCACCTTCCACGCGCGCTACCAGCAGCGGCGCGATGTCGCCACGCTGGTCGACCTGCTGGTGCTAGACGGCGACAACCCGCGCTCGCTGGCCTGGGTCACGGTGACCCTGCGCAAACGCATCGCCAGGCTCGCCGGCAGCGCACCCAACAAGCTCTGCGCGCTGTCCCACGAGCTGCCCGACCCGGACGCCTGGACGCTCGAGGGCCTCTGCGAACGCGCCCCGGACGGCAGCTACCCCGCGCTGGTGCGGCTGCTCGAGGCCTGCGAAACCGCGGCCTACCACGTGTCGGATGCGATCGGCACGCGCTACTTCACCTTGACCTCCGAATCCCTGCGCTCGGTCGGCGCCTGACTCCGGTCGCTGCGTCCAGGGCGACGTTATGCTCTGGGGATGCTGCTCCACGTCACCCATGCCACGCGCTACGACTACACGCCGCCGGTCGAGACGGCGCAGCATCTGGCGCACCTGCAGCCGATGAACACGCTGTCGCAGCGGCTGGTGAGCCATGCCCTGACCATCAGCCCGACGCCGGCCCAGCAGGTCGACTCGACGGATGTCTATGGCAACCGGCGCGCCTTCTTCGCGCTCGAGTCGACCCACGAGGAACTGGTCGTGACCGCCGAGAGCGTGGTCGAGACCGGCGTGCCCGTGCGGCCGCCGGAGGCGGCACCCGGCCTGCCGTGGGAAGAGGTGCGGGAGCGCTTCCGCTACGTCAAGGATGCCGGCTACGACCCGGCTGCCGACTTCGTCTTCCCGTCGCGCTACGTGCCGCGGCACGACGATTTCGCCGCCTACGCACGGCCCAGTTTCGTCGCCGGCCGGCCGGTCTTCGAGGTCGCGATGGACCTCACGACGCGCATGTACGGCGACTTCACCTACGACTCGGAAAGCACCGAGATCAGCACGCCCGCGATCGAGGCGCTCGCCCAGCGCAAGGGCGTGTGCCAGGACTTCGCCCACATCATGATCGCCTGCCTACGCACCATGGGCCTGCCGGCGCGCTACATCAGCGGCTACCTGCTGACCCAGCCGCCACCGGGCCAGCC
>DASXKG010000210.1:0-5050 GCA_036496965.1 Variovorax sp. | reverse complement strand
GCCCGACCCCGGGGCATGAAACTGGGGTCACAGTCAAATTCGGCGGCCGACGGCATGAGTTTCTTAGTAGATAGGCACGCTTGACGTGATCGAACTCATCGGGCGACTGGAACGGCGGGATGAGCGCCGACAATGCAAAGCAGGCGACCAGCAGCGCCAAGGCAAACAAGGACGCGAGCCGTGGCAGAGGCGAAGCCATTTTCAGCACCTCAGGCCCGGACTGCGACGACGATGCCGGCCACGATCAGGGCCACGCCAACGAAGTACTGGATCTGGAACCGCTCGCCGAGGAGGAAATGGCTCCCCAGCGGCACCACCACGAAGGCAAGTGCCATCAATGGATAGACGCGGCCCAGTTCGATCTGCTGCAACACCCAGACCCAGGCCAGCGTGGTGATGCCATAGAGCCCCAGCGCCACGAAAAGGATCAGAAGACCGCGCGGGTCGAGAAAGCTGCCGGCCTTCTGCATGGCGGCAGCGCTGAGCTTGAAGAGGATCTGCCCGGCGGCGATTCCGAGCACGCAGAGCAAGGCGATCGCATGGATCACTTTCGACTCGCCTGCTTCGTCCTGCGCAATCCCTGGAGCCCGCTGTGCAGCGGGCGAGTAGGCACCGAGGCGATGTCCTGCCCGACGAAAGCCAGAATCAATTGCACGCCCAGGATCACCGGCAAGGCGGAAAGCATGACCGTGCCCGCCGGCGTGGGGTCGTCGGTCTCGATCCCGTCGATCCAATTCGCCGTGCCGTAGGACAAACCGAAGATCAGCAGCAGCACCCCCAAGGGCAACTCGATGAATCCCATCGACATGTCTCTCAGGTAGTAGTTGTAGAAGACGCGCTTGACGAAGTTGCGCGCGTGCTTCAGCAGGAACTCGTACGCGATTCTCGAGACTCTCAGGTTGCTGACTTCGTCGCCGTATTTGGCGGTCATCGGAATATCGACCACGACGGCGCGCAATGTGTTGAGCCGGAACAGCATGTCGGTCTCGAAGAAATAGCGGCGACTGATCTTGCCGAATGGCAGCAACCGCGCGGCGTCGCGGTGGATGGCGGTAAAGCCATTGGTCGGATCGAAGAGATTCCAGTAGCCCGAAGAAAGCTTGGTCATCAACGACAGCACGGCATTGCCGAACAGACGCAGATGCGGCATCGCTCGCAAGTCCTCGAGATCGAAGAAGCGATTGCCCTTGGTGTAGTCGGCATGGCCCGAAAGAATCGGAGCGACGAAGTGCGGGATCAGCGCCGGATCCATCTGGCCGTCTCCGTCGACCTTGACGATGATCTCCATCCCGTCGGCGATCGCGGCCTCGTAGCCGGTCATGACGGCGCCCCCCACACCCTGGTTCTTCGGGTGGCGGATGACCCTGACCCGCCCATCGCCGCAATTCGCCTCGACATGACTGCCGGAACCGTCGGGGCAACTGTCGTCGATCACATAGATGCGGCTGACCTCATTGCCGATCGTGTCGATCACCTGAAGCACGTGGTCCTTGACCTTGAAGCTCGGGATGACGACGGCAATTCTTGCCTTTGCGTCCAGTGGTTCCATGTGGGGCTTTTCGGGCACGATCTCGTTTACTGACTGAAAAAGTCAGGAATTCTAGACCGAGAGCAGGACGCAGCCTTCGGCCGCCGAGACGCCGGGCAAATGGGCTACGCTCGACAGCAAACGGATGGAGGTGTTGCGCTTGAGCCGATCGATTCCCGCACTGTTGCTGGCCGCGTGGGCCTGCCTCGCACTTCCGGCCCAGGCGCTCCAGATCACCAGCCTGACGCCGCAGGGCGAGGTCGCGCGCATCCGTCAAGTGGTCGCCAAGTTCGATCAGCCCGCGGTCGACTTCGGCGACCCGAAGGCGCCGGCGCCGCTGACGCTTGCCTGCAGCGACCCCGAGGCGGCCAAGGGCAACGGCCGCTGGACCGGCGAGCGGCAATGGGTGTTCGACTTCGGGCACGACCTGCCGCCGGGCGTACGTTGCACCGTCACGCGCGTGGATGGATTCAAGTCACCCGCCGGCTCGGCGTTGACCGGCACCGAGCGCTACCTCTTCAACAGCGGCGGCCCTTTCATCCGCAACTGGCAGCCCCGCTACGGCAAGATCGATGAAGAGCAGATCTTCCTGCTCGAGCTGAACGGCCCGGCCACGCCCGACAGCGTGCTGGCCAACATCTGGTGCGCCGCAGGCGACATCGGCGAGCGCATTCCGGTGCAAGGCATCGAGGGGGATCAGCGCAGCGCGCTGCTGAAGGCGCTCGGGCGCGACAAGGACGCCGAGAAGGCGCCGCTGCGCTTCCTGACCCTGCAGTGCAAGCGCAAGCTCACGGCGGGCAGCCACATGCAACTGGTCTACGGCAAGGGCGTGGCGACGCCCTCCGGCGTGCTCAACAACGTCGAGCGGCGACTCGACTTCGAAGTGCGCGAGCCCTTTGCCGTGTCCTTCACCTGCGAGCGCGAAAACGCGCAGTCCGCCTGCCTGCCGCTGCGGCCGCTGGTGCTGCAGTTCAATGCCCCCGTGACCCGCAAGCTGGCCGCGGCCATCACGCTCAAGGGCGCAGGCAAGACCTTCCAGCCGACTTTCGACGAAGGCACCGGCACCGGCGATGATGTGCTGGTCGAGTCGCTGCGCTTTGCCCCGCCCTTCGCCGAGCAGACCTCCTTCACGATCGAACTGCCGTCCAGGTTCGCCGACAGCTCGGGCCGCGGGCTGGCAGCGCCCGAGAGCTTCCCGATGAAGGTCGCCACCGGCGCAATGCCGCCGCTGGCCAAGTTCGCCGCCTCGCCCTTCGGCGTGGTCGAGCGCCTGGCCGAGCCCGATGGTGTGGCCCTGATGCCGGTCACGGTACGCCGGGTCGAGCCGGCGCTGCAGGTGCAGGCATTGCGCCTCGGTGCCTCGCCCGGCCAGGTCGGCGACCTGGCGCCGAAGACCGATGCCGAGATCATCGCCTGGTACCGCAAGGTGCGGCGCTACGACAGCAACTACACCTTGGCGCGCAAGGCGGTGGCCCAGGACGTCAAGGGTGCCCTGCCCCAGGTGATCGACAAGGACGACCGGGACCGCGTGCAGACCCGCATGGTGTCGCTGCTCGGCGGCCAGCGCGGCGTGAAGACGCTCGACATGCCGAAGACCGAAGGCGCCGACCCCCGGCCCTTCGAGGTGATCGGCATTCCGCTCACGCCGGGCTTCCATGTGCTGGAGATCGCCTCGCAGAAGCTGGGCGATGCCCTGCTGGACGAGCGCTACGGCAGTCCGCGCACGATGTACGTTCGCACCACCGCGCTGGCCACCAATCTGGCGGTGCACTTCAAGCTCGGCCGCGAGAATTCGCTGGCCTGGGTGACCACGCTGGACAAGGGCCGGGTGGTGGCGAACGCGTCCGTGCGCGTGTCCGACTGCGACGGCAAGCTGGTGGCCGCGGGCAGCACCGATGCCGACGGCATCGTGCGGCTGGCCGGCATCTCGCCCGAGGCGCCGTCCTGCGCGAACGAAGACGAGGACAGCAGCAACGCCTTCTTCGTCAGCGCCCGCGCCACCGACGACCAGGGCGTGCAGGACCTGGCCTTCACCTGGAGCGACTGGCAGCGCGGCATCGAGCCCTGGCGCTTCAACCTGCCGACCAGCCTGGACCCGGCGCCCGACCGCGTGGCCCATACCGTGTTCGACCGGACGCTGCTGCGCGCCGGCGAAACCGTGTCGATGAAGCATCTGCTGCGCACGCAGACGCGCCAGGGCTTCGGCCTGCCCGACGACCGGCCCGACACCCTGGTCGTCACGCACGTGGGCAGCGGCCAGCAGTTCACCCAGCCGCTGAAGTGGCGCAGCACCCCCACCGGTGGCCTGAGCAGCGAGAGCGCCTTCGCGATCCCGCCGGCCGCCAAGCTCGGCGTCTACCAGGTGGCCTTGCGCACCGGCAAGCCCGGCACCGCCGACGGCGAGGAAGGCGGCACCGGCAGCTACCAGACCGGGGAGTTCCGGGTCGAGGAATTCCGGCTGCCCGTGCTCGAAGGCCGCATCGCGCCGACGGACCCGAATCCCCTGGTCGGCACCACCTCGGTGCCGGTCGGCGTGCAGGTCGGCTACGTGGCCGGCGGCGGCGCCGGCGGCCTGCCGGTGCGCGTGTCGGCCATGGTGCGCGGCAAGGCATTGTCCTTTCCCGACCTCGATGCCTTCAGCTTCTCGCCACCGACCCGCGATGGCGAGGTGGCCACCGATGCCAACGAAACACCGCTGGCCGCGGACGACGCCCGCATCGTGGCCGACAAGCTGCCGCTCACGCTCGACCGCAACGGCGCGGGCCAGGTCACGATCGAGAAGATCCCGGTCGCCAAGTCGGTGCCGCGCGAGTTGCTGCTCGAAGCCTCCTACCCCGATCCGAACGGCGAAGTGCAGACCTTGCACAGCGTCCAGACCCTGTGGCCCGCGACAGTGATCGCCGGCATCCGCACCGACGGCTGGGTATCGATCGGCCAGAAGGCCAAGTTCCAGGCGCTGGCGCTGGATCTCGCCGGCCGCCCGCTGGAAGGCGTGACGCTCAACGTGCGCGCGGTCGCCCGCATCACGACCACCAGCCGCAAGCGCATGGTGGGCGGCTTCTACACCTACGACAACAAGACCGAGGTGAAGGAGATCGGCACCGTATGCAGCGGCAAGAGCGACAACCGCGGCCTGCTGCTGTGCGACGTGGAGCTGAAGGAACCGGGGCAGGTCGAACTGATCGCCGTCGCCACCGACAAGGACGGGCGCGACAGCCGCGCCGCCAGCTCGGTCTACGTGACGCGCCAGGGCGAGCTCTGGTTCGGCGGCGAGGACCATGATCGGGTCGACGTGCTGCCCGAGAAGAAGAGCTACCAGCCCGGCGAAGTCGCCAAGTTCCAGGTGCGCAGCCCCTTCCGCTTCGCCACCGCGCTGGTCTCGGTCGAGCGCGAAGGCGTGATCGAGACGCACGTGGTGCAACTCAACGGCCAGGACCCGACCGTGACCCTGCAGGTCAAGCCCGAATGGGGTCCCAACGTCTACGTGAGCGTGCTGGCGCTGCGCGGGCGCCTGCGCGACGT
>DASXKG010000209.1:0-7820 GCA_036496965.1 Variovorax sp. | reverse complement strand
CCGCTCACGGACCTGTCTGCGCGTTCCGTCTTGTCCACCTTGTCGGCCTTGGCCAGGTGCTTGGTGCGTACACCACGCGGGGCTTCCGCGGCCGTGCGCTTGGTTTCCGCACTCGGCGCCGTCTTCCGGGCGACCGGGGTTTTCTTCGCGCCGGTGGTGGTGGTGTCGCTGGTGCTGCTGGTGGCAGCGTTGGCCATCGGCATGAAAAACGCCGTGGCGCAGAGCGCGACGGCGGCGAGGCGAAGGGCGGGAAGGAACCGCTGGCTGGAAACTCGGTAAGAACGGGCTTCGGGCATTAAAAACTCTCCAGCGGCGACAAAAGGTGACCGCAGTGTATCTAAATCAAAAAAGACACGCAATATCAGTTACTTGCATCCCCTTCTTCAATCGAAAACAAAGGTGCACGAAAACACTAACCTTGTGCCGCTACTCTCTCAGCTTGGCTCTGCAACTTGTTGAGAGCACTTAAGTATGCTTTCGCCGATGCGACCACGATGTCGGGATCGGCCCCGACGCCGTTGACCACCCGGCCGGCATTTTGCAACCGCACCGTCACCTCACCCTGGCTCTCCGTCGATCCGCTGATCGCGTTGACCGAATAGAGCACCATTTCGGCGCCGCTCTTCACGTGCGACTCGATCGCTTTCAATGAAGCATCAACCGGGCCATTGCCGTCGGATTCACCAGTGACCTCCTTGCCGTGCACCGTGAACACCACACGGGCCTGCGGCCGCTCACCTGTTTCACTATGTTGCGACAAGGATACAAAGCCAAACTGCTCACCAACGTGCGAGAGCTCCTCGTCGCTGACCAAGGCGAGGATATCTTCGTCAAATATTTCACTTTTTCGATCGGCCAGCTCCTTGAAGCGGGCGAAGGCGGCGTTGATGTCGGCCTCGCTCTCCATCGTCACGCCGAGTTCCAGCAGGCGCTGCTTGAACGCGTTGCGCCCGCTGAGCTTGCCCAGCACGATCTTGTTGGCGCTCCAGCCCACGTCCTCGGCGCGCATGATCTCATAGGTGTCACGCGCCTTGAGCACGCCGTCCTGGTGGATCCCCGAGGCATGGGCAAAGGCGTTGGCGCCTACCACGGCCTTGTTCGGCTGCACCACGAAGCCGGTGGTCTGGCTGACCATGCGGCTGGCGGCCAGGATGTGCCGGGTGTCGATGCCGAGCTCGAGGCCGAAATAGTCCTTGCGGGTCTTCACCGCCATGACCACTTCCTCGAGCGAGCAGTTGCCGGCGCGCTCGCCCAGGCCGTTGATGGTGCATTCGACCTGCCGCGCCCCGCCGATCTTCACGCCTGCCAGCGAATTGGCCACCGCCATGCCCAGGTCGTTGTGGCAATGGACCGACCAGACCGCGCGGTCGCTGTTCGGGATGCGCTCGCGCAGCGACTTGATGAAGTTGCCGTAGAGCTCCGGGATCGCATAGCCGACGGTGTCGGGCACGTTGATCGTGGTGGCACCTTCGCGGATGACGGTCTCGATCACGCGGCAGAGAAAATCCGGGTCGCTGCGGTAGCCGTCCTCGGGGCTGAACTCGACATCGGCCACCAGGTTGCGCGCGAAGCGCACCGACAGCCGCGCCTGCTCGAAGACCTCGTCGGCGCTCATGCGCAGCTTCTTCTCCATGTGCAGCGCAGAGGTGGCAATGAAGGTGTGGATGCGGCTCCTGGCCGCGCCCTTGAGCGCTTCGGCGGCGCGCGAGATGTCGCGGTCATTGGCGCGCGACAGGCCGCACACCGTGGCATCCTTGATGGCATCCGCGATCGCGCGCACGGCGTCGAAGTCGCCGTTCGAACTGGCGGGGAAACCGGCCTCGATCACGTCCACCCTCAGGCGCTCGAGCTGGCGCGCGATGCGCAGCTTCTCGTCCTTGGTCATGGACGCGCCGGGCGACTGTTCGCCGTCGCGCAGGGTGGTGTCGAAAATGATCAGTTTGTCGGCCATCGGGATCTCCTTGATTCGCACTCGCCAGCCGGCGCAGCCAGGCCGCGCCGGCACCGGACGGCATGCCCTTATGCGGGCTCAGCCACGGATTGTGCGCTGCGTGCACCCTGCGCTCGTGCCCGGGTCAACCCCGACACGATCGCCTGGAGCGAAGCGGAGATGATGTTCGCGTCGATGCCGACGCCGAACAGCGTCGCGGCTTCGTCCACGCGCAGCTCGAGATAGGCCACCGCCTGCGCGTCGGCGCCGGCGCCGATCGCATGCTGGTGGTAGTCGATGACGCGGATGGCATGGCCGGTCGCGCCGGCCAGGGCGTGGATGAAGGCGTCGATCGGGCCGTTGCCGCGGCCTTCGATGGCGCGAACCTCGCCTTCCCAGGGCAGGTCGGCACGCAGCAGCACTCCGGCTCCATCGCCCTGCTCTTCCAGCACCTGGTGTTGCGGTCCGTTGCCGGCCCGCAGGCCGTATTCGCATTCGAACAGCGCCCACAGGTCGGCGGCGGTGAGCTCCTTGCCGGCGACGTCCATCACGCGCTGGACCGTCTGGCTGAATTCCATCTGCAGGCGGCGCGGCAGCTCGAGCCCGTATTCGCTTTCGAGCAGGTAGGAGATGCCGCCCTTGCCCGACTGGCTGTTCACGCGGATCACCGCCTCGTAGCTGCGGCCCACGTCCTTCGGATCGATCGGCAGGTAGGGCATGTCCCAGATGTCGCCCTCCTTGCGCGCGCCGAAGGCCTTCTTGATCGCGTCCTGGTGCGAGCCGGAGAACGAGGTGTAGACCAGGTCGCCGACATACGGATGGCGCGGATGCACCGGCAACTGGTTGCAATGCTCGACCGTGACCCGGATCTCGTCGATGTTGGAAAAATCGAGCTCGGGCGAGACACCCTGCGTGTAGAGATTGAGCGCCACGTTCACCAGGTCGAGATTGCCCGTGCGCTCGCCGTTGCCGAACAGGCAGCCCTCGATGCGGTCAGCGCCGGCCATCAATGCGAACTCGCCTGCTGCCGTGCCGGTTCCGCGGTCGTTGTGCGGGTGCACCGACAGCACGATGGCGTCGCGGCGCGCCAGGTGGCGGTGCATCCATTCGATCATGTCGGCGAAGATGTTCGGCGTCGAATGCTCGACCGTCGACGGCAAGTTGACGATGCACTTGTGTGCCGGCGTCGGCGCCCAGACCTCGGTCACCGCATCCACCACGCGCTTGGAGAACGCGAGGTCGGTGCCGGAGAACATCTCCGGCGAGTACTGGAAGGTCCAGCGGGTGGCCGGCTGCCTGGCAGCCAGTTGGCTGAACATGCGCGCATGGGTGGTCGCGAGTTCGACGATCTGGTCCTCGTCCATGCCGAGCACGACGCGGCGCATCACCGGCGCGACGGCGTTGTACAGATGCACGATCGCGCGCGGCGCCCCCTGCAGGGCTTCGAAGGTGCGCTCGATCAGGGGCTCGCGCGCCTGGGTCAGCACCTGGATCGTGACGTCGTCGGGAATGCGGTCTTCCTCGATCAGCTTGCGCACGAAGTCGAACTCGACCTGCGAGGCCGAGGGAAAGCCGACTTCGATCTCCTTGAACCCGATGGCCACCAGCGTCTCGAACATGCGCATCTTGCGCGCGATGTCCATCGGTTCCACCAGCGCCTGGTTGCCGTCGCGCAGGTCGGTCGACAGCCAGATCGGCGCGCGGGTCAGCACGGCATCAGGCCAGGTGCGGTCCTTCAAGCCGATCGGCGCGAAGGCGCGGTACTTGCGGTTGGGTTGCTTCAACATCTGGAATTTCTCGCTGTGGTTGGAAATCCACCCGCAACCCCAATCAAAACGGCCCGTTGCAGGTGCGAACGGGCCGTGGTGAGGGATTGCGCGCGCGCTCTACCGTCTCCGCCCGAAGGGGATCAGTAGTAGGGCCAGCGAAATCTTGTTCATGGAGGCGGCAAGTGTAGCAGAGCGCGGCTCAATTGTGCAGGCCGCGCTCGTCGGGCTCGTCGGTGGAAATGCTGATCACGCTCACCTGCTGCCCCTTGGCCTTGCGCCATGCATACACCACGTAGCCGCTCAGCCCATAGGCCACGAACATGCCGAACAGCACCGTCGGCGGATTGATGTTGACCACCGCGATGCCCAGCGCGATCAGCACGATCACCGCGAAGGGGACGCTCCTTTTCATCTGCACGTCCTTGAAGCTGTAGAACGGCGCGTTGGTGACCATCGACAGCCCGGCATAGAGCGTGAAGCCGAAGGTGATCCAGGTGATCTGCGTCCACGAGAGATAGAGCACCTCGCCGCCGCGCTTGCCCCATTCGGTCATCAGCCAGATGAAGCCGGCCACCAGCGCCGCCGCCGCCGGCGAAGGCAGCCCCTGGAACCAGCGCTTGTCGACCACGCCGGTGTTGACGTTGAAGCGCGCCAGCCGAAGGGCCGCACAGGCGCAGTAGACGAAGGCCGCGATCCAGCCCCAGCGGCCGATGCCCTTCAACGACCATTCGTAGGCGATCAGCGCCGGCGCGGCGCCGAAGGACACCATGTCGGACAGCGAATCCATCTGCTCGCCGAAGGCGCTCTGGGTGTTGGTCATGCGCGCCACGCGGCCATCGAGGCTGTCCAGCACCATGGCGGCGAAGACGCCCAGCGCCGCGAGATCGAAGCTCGCGTTCATGGCCATCACGATCGAATAGAAGCCCCCGAACAGCGCCGCCAGCGTGAACAGGTTCGGCAGGATGTAGATGCCCTTCCTGCGCTTGCGCAGCGGGACTTCGTCGGGGAGCGTGTCGTCATGCATGCAGCCGGCCTCCTGTGGAATACAGGTCGAATGAGGGTGTAGCGTGCATCGGTGGTGGCAGTGTAGTTCAGGCGTCGTCGGGCAGCCAAAGAAAAGGGCCACCGCAGGGGTGGCCCTTGTCGTGCCGGATGACCGATCAGTTGCGGGTCTGGTCGACCAGCTTGTTCTTCTTGATCCAAGGCATCATCGCGCGCAGCTTCTCGCCCACCACCTCGATCTGGTGCTCGGCGTTCAGGCGGCGACGGCTCATCAAGGTCGGCGCGCCGCCCGCGTTCTCCAGCACGAAGCTCTTGGCGTATTCGCCGGTCTGGATGTCCTTCAGCACCTGCTTCATGACCTTCTTGGTCTCTTCGGTGACGATGCGCGGGCCGGTCACGTACTCGCCGTATTCGGCGTTGTTCGAGATCGAGTAGTTCATGTTGGCGATGCCGCCTTCGTAGATCAGGTCGACGATCAGCTTGAGCTCGTGCAGGCATTCGAAGTACGCCATCTCGGGCGCGTAGCCGGCTTCCACCAGCGTCTCGAAGCCGGCCTTGATCAGCTCGACGGTGCCGCCGCACAGCACGGCCTGCTCGCCGAACAGGTCGGTCTCGGTTTCTTCGCGGAAGTTGGTCTCGATGATGCCGGCCTTGCCACCGCCGTTGGCCGTGGCATAGGACAGCGCCAGGTCGCGCGCCTTGCCGCTCTTGTCCTGGTGCACCGCGACGAGGTGCGGCACGCCGCCGCCCTGGGTGTAGGTGCTGCGCACGGTGTGGCCGGGGGCCTTGGGCGCGACCATCCAGACGTCCAGGTCGGATCGGGGCTGCACGAAGCCGTAGTGCACGTTGAAGCCGTGCGCGAAGACCAGCGAAGCGCCTTCCTTGATGTTCGGCGCGACGTCGTTCTTGTAGACGCTGGCGATCTGCTCGTCGGGCAGCAGGATCATCACGACGTCGGCGGACTTCACGGCGTCGGCCACTTCGGCGACCTTGAGGCCGGCCTTCTCGACCTTCGCCCAGGAGGCGCCGCCCTTGCGCAGGCCGACCACGACCTTGACGCCGCTGTCGTTGAGGTTCTGCGCGTGCGCATGGCCCTGGCTGCCGTAGCCGATGATCGCGACGGTCTTGCCCTTGATGAGGCTGAGGTCGGCGTCCTTGTCGTAATAGACTTTCATGGGATTTTCTCCTTGGTGAATTCGGTGGTTGGGAGTGATGCGCCGAGATCAGACGCGCAGGATGCGTTCGCCGCGGCCGATGCCGCTGGCACCGGTGCGTACGGTCTCGAGGATGGCGCCGCGGTCGATGGCTTCGAGGAAGGCGTCGTTCTTGCCGTGGTCGCCGGTGAGTTCGATGGTGTAGCTCTTGTCGGTGACGTCGATGATGCGGCCGCGGAAGATCTCCGCCATGCGCATCATCTCCTCGCGCTCCTTGCCGACCGCGCGCACCTTCACCATCATGAGCTCGCGCTCGGTGTAGGCGCCCTCGGTCAAGTCGACCACCTTGACCACCTCGATCAGTCGGTTGAGGTGCTTGGTGATCTGCTCGATCACGTCGTCGGAGCCGGCGGTGACGATGGTCATGCGCGACAGGCTCGCGTCCTCGGTGGGCGCGACGGTCAGCGATTCGATGTTGTAGCCGCGGGCCGAGAACAGGCCGACGACGCGGGACAATGCTCCAGGCTCGTTCTCGAGCAGCACGGCGATGATGTGTTTCATGACTGAAGGACTCCTCTTTTCGCCGCCCTCCCCCGTGCACGGTAATGCGCGGGCTCGACGGAACGATTGAATCGTCAGAATTGGAAGATAACCCGGTCCTTCGGACACGGGGACTTGGGGCTTCGCTTCGCTCGCGCTAGAGATCTTCGGAGCCCAGGATCATTTCGGTAATGCCCATGCCGGCCTTGACCATCGGGAACACGTTCTCGGTCGGGTCGGTACGGAAATCCATGAACACGGTGCGGTCCTTGAGCTTGCGCGCCTCGCGCAGCGCCGGCTCCACATCCTGCGGGCGTTCGATCAGCAAGCCGACATGGCCGTAGGCCTCGGCCAGCTTCACGAAGTTGGGCAGCGCGTCCATGTAGCTGTGGCTGTAGCGGCCGGAATACTCGATCTCCTGCCACTGGCGCACCATGCCCAGGTAGCGGTTGTTCAGCGAGCAGATCTTGATCGGCGTGTTGTACTGCAGGCAGGTGGAGAGTTCCTGGATGCACATCTGGACCGAGCCTTCGCCGGTGATGCAGAACACCTCCGACTGCGGCTTGGCCAGCTTGATGCCCATGGCATAAGGAATGCCCACGCCCATGGTGCCCAGGCCGCCCGAATTGATCCAGCGGCGCGGTTCGTCGAAGCGGTAGTACTGCGCCGCCCACATCTGGTGCTGGCCGACATCGGAGGTGATGTAGGCGTCGGCATCCCTGGTCATGTTCCACAGCGTCTCGACCACGTACTGCGGCTTGATCACGTCCTTGTTGCCGCGGTCGTACTTGAGGCAGTCCTTGCCGCGCCACGCCTCGATGCTCTTCCACCAGCTGGCGAGCGCGCCGGCATCGGGCTTGGCCGTGCTCTCGCGGATCATCGAGATCAGCTCGGTGAGCACGTCCTTCACGTCGCCGACGATCGGGATGTCGACCTTGACCCGCTTGGAGATGCTCGAGGGATCGATGTCGATGTGGATGATCTTGCGTTCGTTCTGCGCGAAATGCTTGGGGTTGCCGATCACGCGGTCGTCGAAGCGCGCGCCGACGGCCAGCAGCACGTCGCAGTTCTGCATCGCGTTGTTGGCCTCGATGGTGCCGTGCATGCCCAGCATGCCGAGGAACTTGGGGTCGCTCGCCGGATAGGCGCCCAGGCCCATCAGCGTGTTGGTGACCGGATAGCCGAGCAGGTCGACCAGGGTGCGCAACTCCTGCGTGGCATTGCTCAGCAGAACGCCGCCGCCGGTGTAGATGTACGGACGCTTGGCATTCAGCAGCAGTTGCAATGCCTTGCGGATCTGCCCGCCGTGGCCCCGCCGCACCGGGTTGTACGAGCGCATCTCGACCTTGTCGGGATAGCCGCTGTAGGGCACCTTCTTGAAGGAGACGTCCTTCGGCACGTCGACCACCACCGGACCTGGACGGC
>DASXKG010000208.1:0-2385 GCA_036496965.1 Variovorax sp. | reverse complement strand
AGCTCGACGATGTGCTGCTCACGCTCAAGCTCACGCCCAATCTGGCGCACGGCCTGAGCGTCTACGGCATCGCGCGCGAGCTCGCCGCACTGACCGGCGCGCCGCTGAAGACGCCCGCGGTCGTGCCGGTGCCGGCGTCCTTCGCGGACAAGCTTCACGTCAAGGTCGAGGCGCCCGAACTCTGCGGCCGCTTTTCAGGCCGTATCGTGCGCGGCGTCGACAGCCAGGCCGCGACCCCTGGGTGGATGGTCGAGCGGCTGGCGCGCTGCGGCCAGCGCAGCGTGACGCCGCTGGTCGACATCTCGAACTACGTGATGTTCGAGTACGGCCAGCCGACCCACATGTTCGACCTCGACAAGATCCACGGCGGCCTGACGGTGCGCTGGGGTCGTCCCGGGGAACAGCTGAAGCTGCTCAACGGCAACACCGTCAGCGTGGACGGGCAGGTCGGCGTGATCGCCGACGAGCGCTCGCTCGAGTCGCTGGCCGGCATCATGGGCGGCGATGCGACAGCGGTGTCTGACGCCACGCGCAACATCTATCTCGAGGCGGCCTTCTGGTGGCCCGAGAGCATCCAGGGCCGGTCGCGGCGCTTCAATTTCACGACCGATGCCGGCCACCGCTTCGAACGCGGCGTCGATCCGAGCCGCACGGTGGCGATCATCGAACGCATCACGCAGCTGGTGCTCGCGATCTGCGGCGGCTCGGCCGGTCCGGTCGACGACCAGACGCTGCGCCTGCCGCAGGCCCATCCGGTCAGTCTGCGCGTGGCCCGCGCCGCACGCGTGATCGGCATGCCGCTGACCCAGGCGCAGTGTGCCGCTGCCTTGCGGCGGCTGGCGCTGCCGGTGGAAGAGGGCGAGGGTGTGCTGGTCGTCACGCCGCCGCCGCATCGCTTCGACCTGCAGATCGAAGAAGACCTGATCGAGGAAGTGGCGCGCCTGATCGGCTTCAACCACCTGCCGACCACGCCGCCGCTGGCGCCGATCACGGCGCGGCTGCGCCCCGAGTCCGAGCGCAGCCGCTTCGCGGTGCGGCATCGGTTGGCCGCGCTCGGCTACCAGGAGACGATCAATTTCAGTTTTGTCGAAGCGCATTGGGAGGCCGAGTTGGCCGGCAATGCCGATCCGATCAAGCTGCTGAATCCGATCGCCAGCCAGATGAGCGTGATGCGCTCCTCGCTGATCGGCTCGCTGCTGCAGGTGCTGAAGTTCAACCTCGACCGCAAGGCGGCGCAAGCACGCGTCTTCGAGCTGGGCCGGGTGTTCCTGCGCGACGCCGCTGTGGCCACCACGGACAGCACGGTCAAGGGCATCCACCAGCCGATGCGCGTGGCCGGGCTGGCCTGGGGCGACGCGGAAGCCGGGCGCTGGGAAGGCAAGGCCAAGCGGGTCGATTTCTACGACATGAAGGGCGACGTCGAGGCCCTGCTGGCGCCGCGCGTGGCCAGCTTCGAACCGGTCTCGCATCCGGCCCTGCATCCCGGCCGCGCGGCGCGGGTGCTGCTCGATGGCCGCGCGATCGGGGTGGTCGGCGAACTGCATCCGCGCTGGCGGCAGCAGTGGGACTTCGCCCAGGCGCCGGTGCTCTTCGAGCTCGAACTCGATGCCGTCACCGCCCGGCCCGTGCCCGAGGCGCAGCCGGTGCCCAGGCAGCAGCCGGTGGAACGCGACATCGCGCTGGTGGTCGCCGAGGCCGTCACGCACGATGCCCTGATGAAGGCCATTCGCGCCGCAGCGGATCCGGCCCTGCTGCGCGAGGCGGCGCTGTTCGACATCTACCGGCCGGCGCCCGCGCGCGACGGCGCGGCGAGCGGCGGCGGCCTGGCGCAGGGCGAGAAGAGCATGGCCGTGCGGCTGAGCTTCAACAGCGATGGCGCGACACTGACCGACGAACAGGTCGAAGCGGCAGTGCGCCTGATCATCGACCAACTCGGCGCGCGCCTCGGTGCACGCCTACGGGTATGAATGCCATGGAATTCACGATCGAGGCGCTCGAGACGCCGGCTCTGACGAAGGCGCACCTGGCCGACCTTCTGTTCGAGCGGATCGGCTTGAACAAGCGCGAATCCAAGGACATGGTCGAGGCATTCTTCGACCTCATCGCCAACAGCCTGATCGAGGGCACGGACGTCAAGATCTCGGGCTTCGGCAACTTCCAGATCCGGGTGAAAGCGCCGCGGCCTGGGCGCAATCCGCGCACCGGCGAGGCCATTCCGATCGGCGAGCGGCGGGTGGCGACCTTTCATGCCAGCGCCAAGTTGAAGGAACAAATTCACGGCAGCATCGCCGAGGAAGGCCCGCAGGAGGTCGAATGGAGCCTCGGCACCGAATAATGCTTGGAGCAGCGAGCCGGCGTGGAGTAACCTATGAGGTTCCCCGCGCA
>DASXKG010000207.1:0-1856 GCA_036496965.1 Variovorax sp. | reverse complement strand
CCCTGGAACACGCTGCGGCTGGAGGGCGTGCTCGACGTCTCGATGCAATCCTTCTCGCTGCGCTGGAGTGGGCCGACACTGGCCGTGGCCGGTCGCGCGAAGCTCGACGCCAACGACATCTCCTCCAGCCTCTCGACCCTGAAGCCGATGGGCAGCTATCGCGTGGACCTGGAGGGCGGCCCCACGCCCACGGTGCTCCTGACGACGCAGGGCGGCAGCCTTCAGCTCAGCGGCAGTGGCCGCTGGAACGGTTCCGCGCTCCATTTCGACGGAGAAGCCAGCGCTGCGCCGGGCCGGGAAGACGCGCTTTCGAATTTGTTGAATATCATCGGGCGACGCGAAGGCGCACGCTCGCTCATCACTCTGGGTTGACCATGAAGCCATCGTCTTCGTACGGCATCCGCATCGGAACCATCGCGCTGGCGGCGCAGATGCTTCTGGCGGTTTGCATTCCACCTGCCTTCGCGCAGGATGCGGCACCGCCCGTGCGCGGAGAGCCGATCACCCTCAACTTCACCAACGCCGAGATCGAATCGGTGGCGCGCACCATGGCGGTGGTGACCGGCCGCGACGTGGTCGTCGACCCGCGCGTCAAGGGCCAGATCACGCTGCAGACCGACCGCGCCATCTCGCCGGCCGCGGCCTTCAACCAGTTCGCGGCGGCCCTGCGGCTGCAGGGCTTCGCCATCGTGCAGGCGGACGGCCTTTACAAGGTGGTGCCGGAAGCCGACGCCAAGCTGCAGAGCAGCTCGGTGACCACCTCGACGCCGACCACGTCCAGCCTGAACGGCAACCAGATCGTCACGCAGATCTTCAAGCTCAACTACGAGTCGGCCAACAACATGCTGCCCGTGCTGCGCCCGCTGATCGCGCCCAACAACACGATCAATGTCAACCCGGGCAACAACTCGCTGGTCATCACCGACTACGCCGAGAACATGCGCCGGCTGGCGCGCATCATTGCCGCGCTCGACGTGCCGAACGCCTCCGACGTCGAGGTCATCCAGCTCAAGCATTCGGTCGCCACCGACATGGTGCCGCTGGTCAACCGCCTGCTCGAAGGCGGCGGCAGCACCCCGGGCGCCCCCGGGGCGCCGGGGCAGGCCGACGCTTCGTTCCGCACCGCCTTGCTGGCCGAGCCGCGCGGCAATGCCATCATCGTGCGCGCCGCCAATCCGGCGCGTGTTCAACTGGTGCGCACGCTGGTCGAGAAACTCGACCGCGCGCCGATCGACACCGGCAACGGCGAGGCCGGCAATGTCTACGTGGTCTACCTCAAGAACGCCGACGCGGTGAAGCTGGCGACCACCTTGCGCGCGGCCATGTCGCCCGAGGCGCGCGGAGGAACCGGCGGCGGCGCGAGCGGCACCGGCGCGCTCAACCAGGTCAACCAGCAGCAGCCGCAGAACAGCGGCAACAGCGCGGGCCTGACCGGCACCCAGAGCACGGCCGCGACGTCGCCGCTGAACAACGCGAACCAGCCGAGCACGGGCGGCTCGATCCAGGCCGATCCTTCGACCAATTCGCTGATCATCACCGCGGCCGAGCCGCAGTACCGCCAGCTGCGCGCCGTCATCGACCGCCTCGACGGCAAGCGCGCCCAGGTGCTGGTCGAGGCGCTGATCGCCGAGGTCGACGAAAACACGGCGGCCCAGTTCGGCATCCAGTGGCAGGCCGGCCTGGGCAACAGCAGCAACAACAATGTCGGCGTGATCGGCAACAACTCCAGCGTCACCGGCACCAACATCATCGACCTGGCCCTGGGCATCGCAGCCAAGACCACCACCGTGCTGCCGGCAGGCGGCTTGAACGTCGGCATCGGCTCCAAGTACGGCGGCCAGTACGTGCTGAGCTTC
>DASXKG010000206.1:0-3711 GCA_036496965.1 Variovorax sp. | reverse complement strand
TTCTGGAAGGCGGCCGCATCGCCGCCGCACATGACTGTGAGCGCGCCGTTCTGCGCCCCGCCCTGGCCGCCCGAGACCGGCGCGTCGATGAATGGCAGGCCGCGTTCCAGCCCCAGCCTGGCCAGCTCGCGCGCGACGTCGGCCGAGGCGGTGGTGTGGTCGACGAAGACCGCGCCCTCGGCCATGCCCGCGAAGGCACCGTCGGGCCCGAGCACCACCGAGCGCAGGTCGTCGTCGTTGCCGACGCAGCACAAGACGATGTCCGCACCGGCAGCGGCGTCGCGTGGCGTCGCGGCCTTGCGCACGGCGGCGCTGGCCTGTGGCGAGATTTCCCGCAGCCAGTCGCCGGCCTTGGCCGCGCTGCGGTTGTAGACCGCCACGCTGTGGCCGGCCAGCGCGAGGTGGCCGGCCATGGGATAACCCATCACGCCGAGGCCGAGGAAGGCGAGCTTCTGCGAAGGGGTGGAGTCGTAGGTTCTGGGGTTGAGGCTGGTCATGGGGCGCTAGCTTAGCGCGCCACCGCACCTCACACGATTGCGAAGTGTTCGGTGCCGGCCGAGAGGTCCGTCGTCCGCGCCCGCTGGCTGTTGAGCTTGATCTGCAGCCGCAGGTCGTTGGCCGAGTCGGCATTGCGGATCGCATCCTCGAACGAGATGGCGTTGCCCTCGAACAGGTCGAACAGTGCCTGGTCGAAGGTCTGCATGCCGAGGTTGCGGCTCTTCTTCATGATCTCCTTGATCTCGCCGACCTCGCCCTTGAAGATCATGTCGGAGATCAATGGCGTGTTCAGCAGGATCTCGACCGCCGCGATGCGGCCGTGGCCGTCCTCGGTCGGGATCAGCCGCTGCGAGATCAACGAGCGCAGGTTCAGCGACAGGTCCATCAGCAGCTGGGCCCGGCGCTCCTCGGGGAAGAAGTTGATGATCCGGTCCAGCGCCTGGTTGGCGCTGTTGGCATGCAGCGTGGCCATGCACAGGTGGCCGGTCTCGGCGAAGGCCACCGCGTGTTCCATGGTCTCGCGGTCGCGGATCTCGCCCATCAGGATCACGTCGGGCGCCTGGCGCAGCGTGTTCTTCAGCGCGGCTTCCCAGCTGTCGGTGTCGATGCCGACCTCGCGCTGGGTCACGACGCAGTTCTTGTGCGGATGCACGAACTCGACCGGGTCTTCGACCGTGACGATATGGCCGAAGGAGTTCTCGTTGCGCCAGTCGATCATGGCCGCCAGCGTGGTCGACTTGCCCGAGCCGGTGGCACCCACCAGGATGGTCAGGCCGCGCTTGGTCATCGCGACGTCCTTGAGCACTTGCGGCATGCCCAGGCCGTCGATGGACGGCAGCTTGGCGGGAATGGTCCGCAGCACCATGCCGACCTTGCCCTGTTGCACGAAGGCATTGACCCGGAAGCGGCCGATGCCAGTCGGCGAGATCGCGAAGTTGCATTCCTTGGTGCGCTCGAACTCCGCTGTCTGGCGGTCGTTCATGACCGAGCGCGTGAGGGCCAGCGTGTGCTGCGCGCCGAGCGCCTGCTGCGACACCTTCGTGACCTTGCCGTCGACCTTGATCGCCGGCGGAAAATCGGCCGTGATGAACAGGTCGCTGCCGTTGCGGCTCACCATGAGTTTCAGCAGGTCATTGATGAACTGGCTGGCTTGATCGCGTTCCATGTCGGAGCTCCAGGTGCGGCGGATGTTCAGCCGGGGAAGTTTTCAGGGATTTTGGCCTTTCCGCGCGCTTCGGCGGCGGAAATGACATTGCGCCTGACCAGGTCCGAGAGATTCTGGTCCAGCGTCTGCATGCCCTGGCCGCTGCCGGTCTGGATCGTCGAGTACATCTGCGCCACCTTGGCCTCGCGGATCAGGTTCCGGATGGCCGGGGTGCCCAGCATGATCTCGTGGGCCGCCACGCGGCCCTGGCCGTCCTTGGTCTTGCACAGCGTCTGCGAGATCACGGCCTGTAGCGATTCGGACAGCATGGCGCGGATCATGTCCTTTTCTTCGCCGGGGAAGACGTCGATGATTCGGTCGATGGTCTTGGCCGCCGACGAGGTGTGCAGCGTGCCGAACACCAGGTGGCCCGTCTCGGCTGCCGTCATGGCCAGGCGAATGGTCTCCAGGTCGCGCATTTCGCCGACCAGGATGGCGTCCGGGTCCTCGCGCAACGCCGAGCGCAGCGCATTCGCGAAGGACAGCGTCATCGGCCCGACCTCGCGCTGGTTGATCAGGCATTTCTTGGATTCGTGGACGAACTCGATCGGGTCCTCCACCGTCAGGATGTGGCCGTACTCGGTTTCGTTCAGGTAGTTGACCATCGCCGCCAGCGTGGTCGACTTGCCCGAGCCGGTCGGCCCGGTCACCAGCACCAGGCCGCGCGGCTTGAGCGCCAGTTCGCCGAAAATCATCGGCGCGTTGAGCTGCTCCAGCGTCAGGATCTTCGAGGGAATGGTCCGGAACACCGCGGCGGCGCCGCGCGCCTGGTTGAAGGCGTTGACGCGAAAGCGCGCCAGGCCGTCGATCTCGAACGAGAAGTCGACCTCGAGGAACTCTTCGTAGTGCTTGCGGTGCGTGTCGCTCATGATGTCGTACACCATGGCATGCACCGCCTTGTGGTCCAGTGCATCGACATTGATGCGCCGCACGTCGCCGTGCACCCGGATCATGGGCGGCAGGCCGGCCGAGAGGTGCAGGTCGGACGCCTTGTTCTTGACGCTGAAGGCAAGCAGTTGGGTAATGTCCACGCGGTCCTCGGTGACGTTTTGATACGACTTTGAAGATTATGACGATGATTGGTGACAAGCTCCAGCAAGTTCGGGCCCGGATCGTGACAGCCTGCACGACGGCCGGGCGCGATCCGGCGAGCGTGCGCTTGCTTGCGGTCTCCAAGACTATCGACGCCGGTGCCGTGCGCGCCGCCCATGCGGCCGGGCAGCGGGCCTTCGGCGAGAACTACGTGCAGGAGGGCGTGACCAAGATCGAGGCGCTGGCCGACCTGCGCGAGCGGCTCGAATGGCATTGCGTCGGCCCCTTGCAGAGCAACAAGACCCGGTTGGTCGCCGCTCACTTCGACTGGGTGCACGGCATCGACCGGTTGAAGATCGCCGAGCGCCTGGCCGAGCAGCGGCCGGCCCATCTGGCACCGCTGCAGGTGTGCCTGCAGCTCAATGTCGATGGCGGTGCGAACAAGTCCGGGGTCGCCGCCGAAGAGGCGCTGGCGCTGGCCCAGGGCGTTGCGCGATTGCCACGTTTGCGCTTGCGCGGGCTGATGGCGATCCCGGAGCCGGCGCCCGATTTCGCCGCGCAGCACGCATTGTTCGTTCGCGCGGCGGTGCTGTTCGAGCAGATCCGCGCCGCCGGCATTGCGCTGGACACCCTCTCGCTGGGCATGTCGGCCGACCTGGAGGCGGCCATCGCAGCGGGCAGCACGATGGTGCGCGTGGGCACGGCGATCTTCGGCCAACGCTGAGGAGCCCGGCGCCGGCCTGCCCTACTCGAACAGCCCGAGCAACACGCCCTTCACCCATTGATGCAGCGCCGAGGTCTCCTGGCGCTGGTGCCAGAACAGCTCGATCACGCGCGGCGGCGCCTCGAGCGGCACCGGCACATGATGCAGGCCGGCCATGCGCTGCGGTTCCAGCGCCTGCGACCACGGCAGCACCGCGATCAGCTCGGAGCGACGGACCACCTCGAAGGCCGCGGCGTAGTGGTTGACCGTGACC
>DASXKG010000205.1:0-11029 GCA_036496965.1 Variovorax sp. | reverse complement strand
CTTCTTCATGATGGCCCCCGAATGGGCGCTGCTGCCCTTGGTGTTCCTGGCCACGGCCGCCACCGTCATCGCCTCGCAGGCCCTGATCACCGGCGCCTTCAGCGTCACGCGCCAGGTGATCCAGCTGGGTTATCTGCCGCGCATGAACATCGAGCACACCAGCGTGCGCACCGCCGGCCAGATCTACATTCCCTTCGTCAACTGGGGCCTGTTCACGGCCATCGCGCTGGCGGTGCTGCTGTTCCGCTCGTCCAGCAACCTGGCCGCGGCATACGGCATCGCGGTCACCACCGACATGCTGATCACGACGGTGCTGACCTTCTTCGTGATCCGCTACGCCTGGAAATACCCGCTGGCGCTGTGCATCGCGGCCACCGGCGCCTTCTTCGTGGTCGATTTCCTGTTCTGGTCTTCGAACCTGCTCAAGCTGTTCGACGGCGGCTGGTTCCCGCTCCTGATCGGCGGCTCGATCTTCATGCTGATGCTCACCTGGAAGGAAGGCCGGCGCCTGATGGGCGAGACGCAACTCGCGGAGGCGATCGACCTGCGCAGCTTCCTGGCGTCGGTGTTCGTCAATCCGCCGGCCCGGGTCGACGGCACCGCGGTGTTCCTGACCTCGGAGCCGGGCGTGGTGCCCAATGCGCTCTTGCACAACCTCAAGCACAACAAGGTGCTGCACGGCCAGAACCTGTTCGTCACCGTGCGCAACCACGAGGTGCCATGGATCCCGATGGACAAGCGCATCGAGATGGAGCCGCTGGGCCACCATTGCTGGCAGGTGGTGGTGCACTACGGCTTCAAGAACGAGATCGACCTGCCGCGCGCGCTCGAGCACGCCCGCCTGCGCGGCTGCCACATCGACCCGATGGCGACCAGCTATTTCCTGTCGCGCGACGTCGTCATCCCGACGCTCGGCAGCGGCATGGCGCCTTGGCGCGAGAAGCTGTTCGCGCGGATGCATCACAGCGCGAGCGGGGCCGCGGACTTCCTGGGCCTGCCGAACAACGCCGTGGTCGAGCTCGGTTCCAAGATCGAAATCTAGGATGCGATTCTTCAAGGACCTGAGCCTGTCGGCCTTCACTGCGGGCTTCGTCGCGGTGCTGGTGGGCTTCACCAGCTCGGTGGCGATCGTCTTCCAGGCCGCGCAAGCCTTCGGCGCGACGCCGGAGATGATCTCTTCCTGGATGTGGGCGCTGGGCCTGGGCATGGGCCTGGCCTCGGCGCTGCCCTCGCTGTGGTGGCGCAAGCCGGTCATGATCGCCTGGAGCACGCCGGGCGCGGCGGTGCTCGCCGTGGCCGGCGTCGGCTACAGCATGAACCAGGCGGTCGGCGCCTTCATCGTCTGCGCGCTGCTGATGACGCTGGTGGGGGCCACCGGCTGGTTCGAGCGCGTGATGAACCGGATCCCGATGGCGCTGGCCTCGGCGCTGCTGGCCGGCGTGCTGGCCCGTTTCGGCCTGCAGGCCTTCATCGCGGCACAGACCGCGCTGCCGATGGTGCTGCTGATGCTCGGCACCTACCTCGCCGGCAAGCGCCTGCTGGCGCGCTATGCGGTGCCGCTCACCCTGCTGGCCGGCATCGTGTTTGCCGCCCTGCGCGGCCAACTGGCCTGGGGTGCCGTGCAATTCAGTCTCGCGCTGCCGGTGTTCACCATGCCGGTGTTCAGCTGGCAGGCGGTGGTCAGCCTGGCGCTGCCGCTGTTCGTGGTCACCATGGCCTCGCAAAACCTGCCGGGCGTGGCCGCGATCCGGGCTGCGGGCTACGAGTTGCCGGTGTCGAGGCTGATCACGACCAGCGGCATCTTCACCCTGGTGTTCGCGCCGTTCGGCGCCTTCGCCCTGAACCTCAGCGCGATCACGGCCGCGATCTGCATGGGCCCGGAGGCCCACGAGGATCCGGCGCGGCGCTACACCGCGGCCGTGAGTTGCGGCGCGATCTATGTGGTGATCGGCCTGTTCGGGGCCGCCGTCACCGGCCTCCTGACCGCCTTCCCGAAGGAACTCGTGGCCACCATCGCCGGCCTCGCGCTGCTGGGCACCATCGGCGGCGGGCTGGCGGCGGCGGTGCGCGACGAATCGCATCGTGAGGCGGCGCTGATCACCTTCCTGGTCACGCTCTCGGGCGTCAGCCTCGCGGGCATCGGTTCGGCCTTCTGGGGCGTGGTGGCGGGCGCGCTGGCGCTCGCGATCCAGCAGATCGGGCGCCGGCCCCGGGCCGGCAAGGACATTGCACCTGCCTGCAAGATCAGGCTCGACGCGCGGGCCGCCGCCGAAGCGCCGTCACCTTCTTCCAGAAAGCCCTGAAGCCATGCACATCCTTTTCGTCGCCGATCCGCTCGAGCATTTCAAGATCTACAAGGACACCACCTTCTCGATGATGCGCGAGGCCCAGCGGCGCGGCCACCGGCTCTCGGCCTGCGTGCCGCAGGACCTGGGCTGGCAGCGCGGCCAGCCGGTGACGGCGCGCGCCCGGGCGATCACGCTCACCGGCGCTCCGGACGCCTGGTTCATCGACGAAGGCCTGGCGCAATGCGCGCTGAAGGACTTCGACCTGGTGCTGATGCGCAAGGACCCTCCCTTCGACGCCGAATACATCTATGCCACCCACCTGCTGGAACAGGCCGAGCGCGAGGGCGCGCGGGTGGTCAACAAGCCGCGGGCGCTGCGCGACCATCCGGAAAAGCTGGCCATCATGGAGTTTGCGGAGTTCATCACGCCGACGCTGGTCACGCGCGACGCCGCGGCGGTGCGGGCCTTCCATGCCGAGCACCACGACATCATCTTGAAGCCGCTCGACGGCATGGGCGGCATGGGCATCTTCCGCGTCAAGGCCGATGCGCTGAACCTGGGCTCGATCGTCGAGACGCTCAACAAGAACGGCGCCGAGACCATCATGGTGCAGCGCTTCGTGCCCGAGATCGCGGCCGGCGACAAGCGGGTGCTGGTGATCGGCGGCCAGGCCGTGCCCTTCAGCCTGGCGCGCATTCCCCAGGGCACCGAGGTGCGCGGCAACCTGGCGGCCGGCGGCAAGGGCGTGGCGCAGCCGCTCACCGAGCAGGACCGCCGCATCGCCGAGGCGATCGGCCCGGTGCTGAACGCGCGCGGGCTGCTGCTGATCGGCCTGGACGTGATCGGCGGCTCGCTGACCGAGATCAACGTCACCAGCCCGACCTGTTTCCAGGAAATCACCGACCAGACCGGCTTCGATGTGCCGGCGATGTTCATCGACGCACTCGAAGCGGAGCTGGCCAAGACCTGAGGGCCCGGACGCGGGCCGGCGCGACGGATGGCGCGCCCGGCTTCAACGCGCCGTGCCGGAAAGGCGCAGCCAGGGCGGGAAGCAGCGGTCGAACTCCTGTGCCGTCACCTCTTCCAGGTGCCCGCAAGCCGCGTCGGGGAGCGCGACGCTCATTTCCTGGTGCCGGATGACGAGGCCCGCGAAGCGCACCAGGCGGATCCGTTCCTCCCTGGGCACGGGGTATTCCGAGACATGCCAGGGAATGCTGCGCATGGCCACGCGCCGGCGCACCTCGAAGACCAGCCAGCCCCGGCTCTCGCAGCGGATTCGCACCGAATGCCTGAAATACGCGCGCTGTTCGCTCACCCACATGATGAGGACGATCACCAGGATCAGGGCGGCAGGCAACATGGCGAACTCGCAGGGCAAGACTGGCTGGAGCCATTCCTTCTTTGACGATCCGCGAATGACTTTAGTTGCCGCTCCAGGAAGATTCCATACAGCGGAAGCAACAGACCGGCCCGCGTCGTGAAGAACTGATCAGACCGGCAGGGGGGAGAACTATCCGTTGCGCTCGCCGTTCACGAACACCGCCAGCTCCTGCGGCGCGAAAGCGGTCCAGGTCTCGTTGGTGGTCAGCGGGGCGGTCACCACCACCGCCACCCGGTCGTTGGGGGTGGTGTGCTGCGCGAAATCGATGCTCAGGTCCTCGTCGGACAGCTCGGCCGTCAGGAAGGGATGGCGGCGCTCCACGTACCAGAGGTGGGTCGAGGCATGCGCCCACAGCGCCTGCCCGTTGGACAGCATGAAATTGAAGGTGCCGTGCGCGGCCAGCCGCGGCGCCAGCTCGCGCAGCGTGAGCGTCAGCTCGTCGACGCTCGGTACCGCGGCGTGCGACTTGGCCAGCTCCTGCATCAGCCAGCAGAAGGCGTGCTCGCTGTCGGTGTTGCCCACGGGATGGAAGCTGCTGTGCAGCCGCGGCCGGAAATCCTTCAGGTCGCCGTTGTGGGCGAAGACCCAGTAGCGGCCCCACAGCTCACGCACGAAAGGATGGCAGTTCTGCAGGTTGACCGGGCCCTGCGTCGCCTTGCGGATGTGGGCGATGACGTTGCGGCTCTGGATCGGATAGCGGCGGATCAGCTCGGCGACCGGCGATTCGGAGGCCGGCTGGTGGTCCACGAAATGGCGCAGGCCCCGATCCTCGAAGAAGGCGATGCCCCAGCCGTCCGCGTGGTGGTCGGTACGGCCGCCGCGCTGCGCGAATCCCGTGAAGCTGAAGGTCACGTCGGTCGGCGTGTTGCAGTTCATTCCGAGCAATTGGCACATGGAAGATCCGTTGAATCCGTCAGAGTGCGGCCACCGGGATGCGCTTGACCCGCAATTGCCAGGCCGCGCAGATGGCCAGGGCGCACAGGCCGGCGAGCATGGCGAACACCTCGTCGAAGGCCGCCAGCCGCTCGGGGCTGGTCAGCGGATTGGCGAGCGAGTCGCCGTGCGCGGCCAGGCGCCATTCGAGCACGATGGCGCACAGGCTCACGCCGGCAGCGCCGCCGAGCATGCGCAGGAAGTTGATGGCGCTCGCGCCCTGCGGGATCAGCGGCTTGGGCAGCGGACGCATCGCCCCGAGGTTGAGCGAGGGCAGGATGAAGCCCAGGCCGATGCGCCCGACCACGGCGAACGCCACCAGGAACCAGATCGAACTGTTCTGCTGCAGCAGCGTCATCAGCGCGAAGGAGGCGGCCAGCAGCGCCAGGCCGATGCTCACGAGCAGATAGGTCGGGTGCCGGTCGGCCAGCCGGCCGACGCCGGCGATGGTCAGGGCGAGCACGATGCCAGCCGGCAGCAGGATGGTGCCGACGTGCGACGCCGAGAGCTGCAATCCGACCTGCATGTAGACCGGCAGCAGGTAGGTCGAGCCGAAGAGGGCGGTGCCATAGATCAAAGCCACCACGCTGCCCATGGCGAACTGGCGATGCTCGAAGAGCGCCAGATTCATCAGCGGCAGGCCGCCGCGCGCCGCGCAACGCCGCTGCCAGCTCAGGAAGACGCCAAAGGCGAGCAGCGCGCCTCCCAGCAGCAGTCCGGCCTGCAGTGTTGAATCGCCGCGCAGGGCGACCAGGCCGTTCAGCAGGCAGAGCGTGCCCGCGGTGCCGAGGACCAGGCCGCGCCAGTCGAGGCCGTCGCTGCGCGTGGCGACCACGCCGCCCGGTGCCGTGGTCGGCACGAACTTGTAGGCCAGCCAGATCGAGGCGAGGCAGAAGGGGACGACCATGAAGAAGATCGAGCGCCAGCCGAACAGGTCCACCAGCACGCCGCCGATGCTCGGGCCGACGGCCGGCGCCAGCACCGCGCCCATGCCGAAGATGCCGCTGGCACGGCCCTGCTCGTGGGGCTCGAAGGCACGCAGGATGATGATGGCCGGGATCGGCTGCACCACCCCGGCCGCGAGCCCCTCCGCCACCCGCGCGACCAGGATCAGCGAGAACTCGTTGGCCAGGCCGCCGGTCATGCCGCCCGCCAGCAGCAGGACCATGGTTCCGACGTAGGTGCGCCGGTAGCCGTAGCGCCCGAGCAGCCAGGGCGTGGTCAGCATCGACACCGTCGTCGCCACCATGAAGCCCGAGCTGACCCACTGCGCGCGCTCCTGGCCGAGCGAGAAGTGATGGCTCATGCCGGGGATCGCCACGTTGACGATGGTCGAGGACATGATCGACGCCATCACCCCCACCATCACGGACAGCAGCAGCAGCCAGCGGTAGCGCTCGCCGTAGCGGCTGCGCAGGAACTGCAGATGGTTGGTGGACATCGAAGGAGTGGCCGTGCCCCGGCTTGGCTGTCCTACAAGGATATCGGCCTTTGGGCCTCCCGCGGCGCCGCCGCGCCCCTGAAAATCGCGGCTGGCCCCCGTACAGACCCTTCCTCATGCAGAACCAGACCCTTGCCACCGCGCCCGACGCTCCAGCCCCGGAGTCCGAGGCCTCGCTGGCGACCGAGCTGCAATCGCCCACCCTCAGCCGCGCCTACCAGTGCCAGTGCGGCCGGCCGGTCTTCCTGCGCAACAGCCAGTGCCTGGCCTGCCGCACGCCCCTCGGCTACGTGATCGACCGCCTTGGCGTGGTGCCGCTGGCGCCGGCCGCGTTCGAAGGTGCCGAGCCCGACACCTTCACCGTCTTCGGCGACGGCCGGGGCAAGGCCTACCGCCGCTGCGACAACCTGATGACGCCGGCGGCCTGCAACTGGATGGTGCCGGCGCCGCGCGCGGGCGACGACCCGGCCTTCGATACCGCGGGCCTGGTGCCCGGCCTGTGCCTGTCCTGCAGCGTGACGCGGACCATTCCCGACCTGTCCGTCGAGAAGAACGGTGAACTCTGGCTCGGCCTCGAGCTGGCCAAGCGCCGGTTGATTTCGCAGCTGCTGGCGCTGCACTTGCCAGTGGTGACACGGCGGGTCGACCCGGCGCATGGCCTGGCCTTCGACTTCCTGGGCCATGTGCCTGGCGGTCCGCTCGTGATGACCGGCCACCAGACCGGCGTCATCACCCTCAACGCCGAGGAAGCCCAGGACGCGGTGCGCGAGCGCATCCGGGCCGAGATGCGCGAGCCCTACCGGACCCTGCTCGGCCATTTCCGCCATGAGATTGCCCACTACTACTGGGACCTGCTGATCGAGCCGACGCCCTGGATCGACGACTTCCGCCAGCTCTTCGGCGACGAACGCGACGACTATGGCGCGGCGCTGCGCCAGCACTACGACAACGGGCCGCCGGCCGACTGGGCCGATCGTTTCGTCACCAGCTACGCCAGTTCGCATCCGTGGGAGGACTGGGCCGAGACCTGGGCGCACTACCTGCACATGGCCGACACCGCGGACACGGCGCTGAGCTTCGGCGTCGACGCGCGCAACGTCGAGCTGACCAGCGACCTGTTCGAGCTGGCGGACCTCTGGCAACCCGATCATCCCGGCGCGGCCGGTTTCCTGGACTTCCTCAATGGCTGGGTGCGCCTGACCAACGTGCTGAACGAGTTGTCGCGCAGCATGGGCCAGCCCGACTACTACCCCTTCGTGCTGCCGCATGCCGCGGTCGGCAAGCTGCAGTTCATTCACCAGGTGATCACCGAACAGCGCGAGCGCAGCGGACTGCCGGCGATGGCGCCCAAGGATGCACCCCGGGCCGCCGAAGGGGAGCCGGCACCTGCGGGCGAAGAACCGGCTGCCGCGGCCGCTCAGGACTGAGTCGCTTCCTGCATCGCGCAGCGGGCGCAGATGCAGGCCAGGCGCCGCTGGCTGGCCGGCACGCGAGCGAGCAGGTCGGGGCTGAAAGCGGTGTCCATGCACCAGCACGGCGGCTGCGGCCGGCCGGTTTCGCGTTCCAGCGCCGTCGCGCAGCGATTCGCTTCGCCGCACAGCGGACAGCGCGAAGGATCGGGCGGCGCCGGCGCGGCCATTCAGGCGATCTCGAAGGGCGGCAGCTTCTTGGCGACCGAACGGTTTTGCAGGGTCACGTAGACCGGCAGACCATCGCGGTAGGCCGGATAGTCCTCGCCCTGGATCAGCGGCAGCAGGTAGCGCCGGCATTTCTCGGTGATGCCCCAGCCATCGTCCGAGATGAAATCGCGCGGCATGAATTTCTCGGTGTTGGCCACTGCGTCGAGTGGCGCGGTGCCGATGCGATAGGCGTAGGGCGCGTCTGAGCTGCGCTCGATCGTCGGCATGACGGCGTTGCGGCCTTCCAGCGCCAGTTCGACCGCACGCTGGCCCAGCTCGTAGGCCTGGCGCACGTCCGTGGCCGATGCGATGTGGCGCGCGGCGCGCTGCAGATAGTCCGCCACTGCCCAGTGGAACTTGTGGCCCAGCGCGTCCTTCACCATCTGCGCCACCACCGGCGCCGCGCCGCCGAGCTGCGCATGGCCGAAGGCGTCCTTGCTGCCCTGCTCGGCGAGGAAGCGGCCGTCCGGGTGATGGCTGCCCTCGGAGACGACCACCGTGCAGTAGCCGTGGAACTTGACCAGCGCATCGACCTTGGCCAGGAAGGCCGGCGGGTCGAAGGGAATCTCCGGGAACAGGATCACGACCGGGATGCCATGGTCCGCAGCCAGGCCGCCGGCGGCCGCGATCCAGCCCGCGTGGCGCCCCATGACCTCGAGCACGAACACCCTGGTGGAGGTGGCGGCCATCGAGCGCACGTCCAGCGAGGCCTCGAGCGTCGACACCGCCACGTACTTGGCGACCGAACCGAAGCCCGGGCAGCAGTCGGTCAGCGGCAGGTCGTTGTCGATGGTCTTGGGCACGTGGATGGCCTGCAGCGGATAGCCCAGCGACTGCGACAGCTGGCTCACCTTGAAGCAGGTGTCGGCCGAATCGCCGCCGCCGTTGTAGAAGAAGTAGCCGATGTCGTGCGCCTTGAAGACCTCGATCAGCCGCTCGTACTCGCGCCGGTTCTTCTCCAGCGACTTGAGCTTGTAGCGGCAGGAACCGAAGGCGCCCGCCGGGGTCGAGCGCAATGCGGCGATCGCCTCGGCGGATTCGAGCGAGGTGTCGATCAGGTCCTCGCCCAGCGCGCCGAGGATGCCGTTGCGGCCGGCATACACATGGCCGATGCGATCGGGATGGCGGCGCGCCGTCTCGATCACCCCGCAGGCCGAGGCGTTGATGACCGACGTGACGCCGCCGGACTGGGCGTAGAAGGCGTTGGTGAGGGGCATGCGGCATTCTCCCGCAGCCGCCATGCCGCCGCTAGCGTGGCGGGAACTCCGGCGCGCGTTTTTGCAGGAAGGCCTGCACGCCCTCCGCGAAACTGGGCTGGTTGATCAGTTCGCGCTGGCGCTCGCTCTCGTAGTGGAGCTGATCGGCCAGCGTATGGCGCTCCGATTGCGCGATGGCGGCGCGCGCTTCGAGCACCGCATGGGCCGGCAGCCGCGCCAGCCGTTGCGCGATCTGCGCGGCCTCGAGCAACAGCAGGCCGTCATCGATGCAGGCCCAGATCAGGCCCCATTGCGCCGCCTGTTCGGCGCCGACCTTCTGGTCCAGGAGCGCCATGCCCATGGCGCGCGCCGGACCGATGCGGCGCGGGATGAACCAGGTGCAGCCGAGGTCCGGCACGATGCCCAGCTTGGGCAGGAAGGGCAGGTAGAAGTAGGCGCTCTGCGCCGCCACCACGATGTCGCAGGCCAGTGCCAGGCCCACGCCGGCGCCGGCCGCCGCTCCGTTGACGGCGCACACCACCGGCACCGGCAGCGCGCGGATCTCCTCGATCAGCGGATGGCTCAGCGACTGCATCCAGGTCGCCGTCTGGTCGCCGAGCGACTGGTCCTCGGCGGGCGGACGCATCGCGCTCAGGTCGGCGCCGACGCAGAAGGCCTTGCCGGCGCCGGTGAGCACCAGCGCACGCACCTGGCGGTCGTCGCGGATCGCGGCCAGCCGGGCGCGCAATTCCTGCTGCAGGTCGAGTGCGATCGGGTTGAGCTTGCCCGGCAGGTTCAGCGTGAGGGTGGCAACACCCTCTTCGAAGTCATACAGAACAGCGCTCATAGCCGCTCCACGATCGTCACGTTGGCCATGCCGCCGCCTTCGCACATGGTCTGCAGGCCGTAGCGCTTGCCGCGTTGGCCCAGCGCGCTGACCAGCGTGGTCATCAGCTTGGTGCCGGAGGCACCCAGCGGATGGCCGAGCGCGATAGCGCCGCCGTGGACATTGAGTTTCGCCGGGTCGGCGCCAAGCTTTTGCAACCAGGCCAGCGGCACCGGCGCGAAAGCCTCGTTGACTTCGTACAGGTCGATGTCCTCGATGCGCATGCCGGCCTTCTTCAGCGCCCGGGCGGTGGCGGGGATCGGCGCCTCCAGCATGATCACGGGGTCGTGCCCGAGCACGCTCAGGTGGTGGATGCGCGCCAGCGGCTTCACGCCCAGCGCCTTCAGGCCGCGCTCGTTGACCACCAGCACGCCACTGGCGCCGTCGCAGATCTGGCTCGCGGTGGCCGCGCTGCAGCGGCCGCCCTCGGCGATCAGCTTGACGCCGGCGATGGCCTCGAGCGTGGCCTCGAAGCGGATGCCTTCGTCGATCCGGTGCATCTCGCCGCTGGCCGAGCCATCGGCCAGTCGGACTTCCACCGGCACGATCTCGCCCGCGAAGGCGCCTTCACGGGTCGCGGCGATCGCCCGCTGGTGGCTTTCCAGGGCGTAGCGGTCGAGCATCTCCTTGGACAGCCCGTAGTTCCTGGCGATCATCTCGGCGCCGGTGAACTGGCTGAATTCGACCCCCGGGTAGCGCCGTTGCATCGCGGGGCTCATGTAGGTGCCCAGGCCTGCCTTGGCCGGCAAGGCATTGGGCGTGAACATCGGCACCCGGGTCATGCTCTCGACGCCGGCCGCGATCACCGCGTCCATGCTGCCGGACATCACGGCCTGGGCGGCGAAATGCAGCGCCTGCTGGGAAGAGCCGCACTGGCGGTCGACCGAGGTGCCGGGCACGGATTCGGGCAGCTTCGAGGCCAGCACCGCGTTGCGCGCCACGTTGGTGGCCTGCTCGCCGACCTGGCTCACGCAGCCGAGGATCACGTCCTCCACCGCGGCCGGGTCGATGCCGCTGCGTTCCACCAGCGCGTCGATCACCTGCGCCGCCAGGTCCACGGGATGCCAGCCCGCCAGCTTGCCGCCGCGGCGACCGCCCGCGGTGCGGGCGACGGCGACGATGTATGCCTCTGTCATGTTCATGTCCTTCTGGAAACAGGAATGCCGGATGCCCCCAAGCAACTATACGCGTGGCCGCGCGCCGCTCCCCGTCGAGCGTGGGAGTA
>DASXKG010000204.1:0-8532 GCA_036496965.1 Variovorax sp. | reverse complement strand
GCATGCCGCGGCAGCGGCGCTGCTGGGCTTCGCCGAACACACCCAAGGCCGGGCGCTCTCGCATGTGCAGCGCCTGGCGGTGGAGCGCGACGGCGAACTGATCGAGCTGCCGCCGACCACCCGGCGCAACCTGGAACTGGTCCAGACGCTGCGCGGCGAGGAGTCGCCGACCCTGTTCTCGCTGCTCGACAGCTGCATGACCGGCATGGGCAGCCGGCTGCTCAAGCGCTGGCTGCTGGCGCCGCGGCGCGAGCGCAGCGAGGCCCAGGCCCGGCTGGAAGCCATCGATGCGCTGCAAGGCACGCTGCTGGGCGGCAGCGCCGCGCCCTGGCGCGCGCTGCGCGAGCAACTGAAGAACACCAGCGACATCGAACGCATCGCCGCCCGCATCGCCTTGCGCCAGGTGCGACCGCGCGAGCTCGTCGCGCTGCGCCTGGCGCTCGCCAAGGCCGAACAGCTGGCGCCGGCGCTTCCCCCGGCGGCCGCGTTGCTGGTCCGGATGGCCAGTGAACTCGCTGCCCCGCCCGGCTGCGCCGAACTGCTGAGCGCCGCGATCGCCCCCGAGCCGGCGGCCCTGGTGCGCGACGGCGGCGTGATCGCGGGCGGCCACGACGCCGAGCTGGACGAACTGCGGGCCATCAGCGAGAACTGCGACGGCTTCCTGCTGCAGTTGGAAGCCAGCGAGCGGGAGCGCACCGGCATTGCCAATCTGCGCGTGCAATTCAACCGCGTGCACGGCTTCTACATCGAGGTCACGCAGAGCGCGCTTGGCAAGGTGCCGGACAACTACCGGCGCCGCCAGACCCTGAAGAACGCCGAGCGCTTCATCACGCCGGAACTCAAGGCCTTCGAGGACAAGGCCCTGTCGGCGCAGGACCGCGCGCTGGCCCGCGAGAAATGGCTCTACGAGCAATTGCTCGATGCATTGCAGCCTTCGGTCGCCGCCCTCACCCGGGTGGCCGGCGCGATCGCCACGCTCGACACCCTGTGCGCGCTGGCCGAACGCTCGCACAACCTGCGCTGGCAGGCGCCGAGCTTCGTCGGCCATCCCTGCATCGAGATCGACCAGGGCCGCCATCCGGTGGTCGAGGCCCGGCTGGCCGAAAAATCCTCGGGCGCCTTCATCGCCAACGACACCCGGCTGGGACCGCAGCAGCGCATGCAGATCATCACCGGCCCCAACATGGGCGGCAAGTCGACCTACATGCGCCAGGTCGCGATCATCGTGCTCCTGGCATCCATCGGCTCGCATGTGCCGGCCGCCGCCTGCCGGCTCGGGCCGATCGACGCCATTCACACCCGCATCGGCGCGGCCGACGACCTGGCCAATGCGCAGTCGACCTTCATGCTGGAAATGACCGAGGCGGCGCAGATCCTGCACGGCGCCAGCGCCCATTCGCTGGTGCTGATGGACGAGATCGGCCGCGGCACCAGCACCTTCGACGGCCTGGCGCTGGCCGCCGGCATCGCCGCGCAGCTGCATGACCGCACCCGCGCCTTCACCCTCTTTGCCACCCACTACTTCGAGCTGACCGAGTTCCCGGCCACCCACCATGGCGCGATCAACATGCACGTCAGCGCGACCGAAGCCGGGCGCGACATCGTCTTCCTGCACGAGATGCAGCCCGGCCCGGCGAGCAAGAGCTACGGCATCCAGGTGGCGCGCCTGGCCGGCATGCCGGCGGCGGTGGTGAACCATGCCCGCCAGGCCCTGGAGGCGTTGGAGGACCAGCAGACGCGCACGCGCGCCCAGGTCGACCTGTTCGCGCCGCCGCCGGTGGCCGAGGCGCCGGCAGCGAGCGCCGTAGAATCCGCGCTGGCCGCGATCGACCCGGATGCGATGAGCCCCCGCGAAGCGCTCGAAGCCCTCTACACACTCAAGAAACTCCAGGTGCGCGAACTCGGCTGATGGTCCGGATCGTGCAAGGCGACCCTCATGACTTATTGCGTAGGCATCAAACTCAACGCCGGACTGGTGTTCCTCTCCGATTCGCGCACCAATGCGGGGGTCGACCACATCAGCACCTTCCGCAAGATGATCGTCTACGAGCAGCCGGGCGACCGCGTCATGGTGCTGCTGTCGGCCGGCAACCTGAGCATCTCGCAGTCGGTGCGCGAGATCCTGCAGATCGAGGAGCTGCGCGAGGTCCGGGACAGCGGCGAGGAAGGCGCGCCCATCACCATCTGGAACGCCAAGAGCATGTTCGACGCCGCCCGCGTGCTCGGCTCCGCGGTGCGCCATGTCTATGACCGCGATGCCGAGGCGCTCAAGCATGCCGGGCTGGACTTCAACGTCAGCTTCGTCTTCGGCGGCCAGGTCAAGGGCGAAGGCATGCGCCTGTTCCTGGTCTACGCAGCCGGCAATTTCATCGAGGCGACCACCGAGACGCCCTACTTCCAGATCGGCGAGTCGAAGTACGGCAAGCCGGTGCTCGATCGCGTGCTGACGCCCGAGACGCCGCTGGACGAAGCCGCCAAATGCGCGCTGGTGTCGATGGACTCCACCATGAAGTCCAACCTCTCGGTCGGCCTGCCGCTGGACCTGGTGGTGTACGAAGCCAACGCGCTGCGCACCGACAAGGTGATCTGCATCGATGCCGACAATCCCTACTACCGGATGATGCACAACAGCTGGGGCCAGAAGCTGCGCGAGGTGTTCGACAGCATCGAGGACCCGGTCTGGGACGATGCCGTCACCGAGCATCCGCTGAAGATGCCGGCCACGCGCCACAGCCCGTTGCGCAAGATCTCCACGCCGGAAGAAAAGCTCATCTGACCGGCGCCCCGACGCGCATGCTTGCTCCTGTCATCTTCTCCCACGGCAACAGCTTTCCCGCCAGCACCTATCGCGTGATGCTCGACAGCCTGCGCAACCGCGGCTTCGACATCGATGCGATCGAGAAATTCGGCCACGACCCGAAGTACCCGGTCACCGACAACTGGCCGCACCTGGTGCAGCAACTGGCCGATTTCGCGCAGCTGAATGCCGAACGCGCCGGCGGCCCGGTGTTCCTGGTCGGGCATTCGCTGGGCGGTTTCCTCAGCCTGATGTGCGCCGCGCTGCATCCAGAGCTTGCCAAGGGCGTGGTGCTGATCGATTCGCCGATCATCGGCGGCTGGCGGGCGCGCACCATCGGCCTCATGAAGCTCACGCCCATCATGAAGAGCGTCTCGCCCGGCATGATCAGCCGCAAGCGGCGCAACACCTGGGAGCACCGGGAGGCCGTGTTCGAGCATTTCCGCAGCAAGAAGGCCTTCGCCAAGTGGGACGAACGGGTGCTGCGCGACTACATCGAGCACGGGACGCTGGACATGGACGACACCCGCACGCTCAGCTTCGACCGCGACGTCGAGACCGCCATCTACGACACCATCCCGCACAACCTCGGCACGCTGCTGCGCGAGCATCCGCTGAAATGCCGGGCCGCCTTCGTCGGCGGCCGCCAGTCGGTGGAAATGCGCCGGGTCGGCATGGCGATGACGCAGCAGGTCACCCGCGGCCGGATCGCGATGCTCGATGGCAGCCATCTGTTTCCGATGGAAAAGCCGATCGCCACCGCCGCGGCGGTCGAGGCCGCGCTGCGCAATCTGGGTTGAGCGGCTATTCAGCCCAGCTGACGGCGCCGCTCCAGGCGGTGGCCAGCACCACGATGCCGAAGGCGATGCGATACCAGGCGAAGGGAATGAAATCGTGCGTGCTGATGTACCTCAGCAGCCAGCGCACGCACAGCCACGCGCTGATAAACGAGAACGCCAGCCCGACCGCGAACAGCGGCACATCGGCCGCCGACAGCAGCGCGCGCTCCTTGTAGAGGCTGTAGATGCCCGCGCCGATCAGGGTCGGGATCGCAAGGAAGAAGGAGAACTCCGTGGCCGCCTGGCGCGACAGCCCGAGCAGCATGCCCCCGATGATGGTCGAGCCGCTGCGGCTGGTTCCCGGGATCATCGCCAGGCACTGCACCAGCCCGACCTTGAGCGCATCCCAGGGCGTCATGTCGTCGACATGCTCGATGCGCACCGAGCCGGGCGGCCGCTTCTCGGCCCACAGGATGATGAAGGCGCCGATGATGAAGCTGCCGGCCACCACCACCGGCGTGAACAGATGGGCCTTGATCACGTTGCCGAACAGCAGGCCCAGCACCACTGCAGGCAGGAAGGCGATCAGCACGTTGAGCGCAAAGCGCCGTGCCTTGGGCTGGCGCGGCAGCGCCACCAGGGTCGAATGGATCCTGCGCCAGAAGACCAGCACGACCGCGAAGATGGCGCCGGTCTGGATCGCGATGTCGAAGACCTTCGCCTTGTCGTCATCGAAGCCCAGCAAGGATCCCGCGAGGATGAGATGGCCGGTCGACGAGATCGGCAGGAACTCGGTCAGCCCCTCGACGATGCCCATGATGGCGGCCTTGACCAGCAAAACGATATCCACGCGCACTCCTTGAAAGAGCGCCGATTATCGCGAGCCGGCCGGAGGCTGACCGATCCGGTCAGGCGAGGCGCTCGCGCAGCGCACGCACCGCGCTGTCGACCGTGGTCAGCACCGGCAGGCCGGAAGCCGCCTCGCAGGCCGTCCGGGCCCGCGCCATGCTGAATTGCGCGAGCGCGATGCGCACACAGCCGCGCTCGCGCAATGCGCCGGCCTGCGCCGCGATCAAGGCGTCATGGCGCTGCGTGTCGCCCGCATTCAGGGCGTCGAGCGCGCCCTCGGCCAAGGCCAGTTCGAGCTGAACACCGGGCGGGAATTCGGGCGGCATCGATTGCAGCGTGGCTGCGAAGGTGGCGATGAGGCCGAGCTTGCCGGCGCACTGCACCGCCTGGGCGACCATCGCCTCGTTCGGCTTCAGCACGGGCATCGGCGCGTGGCGCCGTGCCACCGCCTCGATGCACGGCCCGAAGGCCGAGCAGGTGAACAAAATGCCCTGGGCGCCGGTGTCGACTGCGTATTGCGCCAGCCGCTGGAAGCGCTCGTGCATGGCCTCGTCGAGTCCGCGGCCGCTCTGCGCGAGATCGGCCGACAGGCTGTCGTCGATCAGGTTCATGCGCGTGGCGCCGGGCCAGTCGCGCGCCATCGCCTCGTTGATGGGAGCGACCGAATGGGCCAGGGCGTGGATCAGGGCGATGCGGGTCATGGGCGGCCGGTGATCTTAGGTGGTTTCGATGTGACAGCGTCGATCGAAGCCGCCAGGCGCCGCGCGATCTCCTGCAACTGGTCGCGCGTGGCGATGAAAGGCGGCGCCAGCAGCACGTGGTCGCCGGACCTGCCGTCGACGGTGCCGCCACCCGGATAGCACAGCAGGCCCTGGGCCATGGCCTCCTTCTTGATTTGCGCATGCAGTTGCAGGCCGGGCGCGAAGGGCGCCTTGCTGGCGCGGTCGGCCACCAGCTCGACGCCCCAGAAGAAGCCGCGCCCGCGGATGTCGCCCACGTTCGGATGGCCGCCCAGCGTCTCGCGCAGCATCGCGCCGAAAGCCTGCCCGTCGTCGCGCACCTTGGCCAGCAGCCCGTCGCGGTGGATCACCCGCTGCACCGCCAGCGCCGCGGCGCAGGCCACCGGATGCCCGAGGTAGGTGTGGCCGTGCTGAAAGAAGCCGCTGCCGCTGGACATCGCCTGGACGATCTTCTGCTGCGCCAGCACGGCGCCGATCGGTTGATAACCGCCGCCGAGGCCCTTGGCCACCGTGATCAGGTCCGGCACCACGCCTTCCTGTTCGCAGGCGTGCAGCGTGCCGGTGCGACCCATGCCGCACATCACCTCGTCGAGGATCAGCAGCACGCCGTGGCGGTCGCAGACCTCGCGCACGGCCCTGAAGTAACCGGGCACCGGGGTCAGCACGCCGGCGGTGGCGCCGCCAACCGTCTCGGCGACGAAGGCGATGACGCGCCCGGCGCCCTGCGCCAGGATCGCCGCCTCGAGTTCGGCGGCCAGGCGCAGGCCGTACTGTGCGGGGCTCTCGCCCTCGCGCTGCTCGCGGTACGGATAGCAGGGCGAGACATGAGTCGCCGGCACCAGGATCGGTGCGAAGGGCTCGCGCCGCCACGCGTTGCCACCGACCGCCAGCGCCCCCAGCGTGTTGCCGTGGTAGCTCTGGCGGCGGGCGATGAACTGCGTGCGCTGCGGCTGGCCGATCTCGACGAAGTACTGGCGCGCCATCTTGAGTGCCGACTCGACCGCCTCCGACCCGCCGCTGACCAGGTAGACCTGCTCCATGCCCTGCGGCGCGGTGCGCACCAATTCGTCGGCCAGTTGCTCGGCCGCCTCGCTGGTGAAGAAGCTGGTGTGGGCGTAGGCCAGCCGGTCGATCTGCGCGTGCATGGCGGCCATCACGTCGGGATGGCCGTGGCCGAGGCACGAGACCGCGGCGCCGCCCGAGGCGTCGAGGTAGTCGCGGCCGGCGGCATCGCGGATCGTCATGCCGCTGGCGGCCACCGCGACGGGCGGCGTGTGACGGAGGTGGCGGTGGAAGACGTGGGTCATGGAAGCGCGAAGAGGCCCTCGACCAGTGGTAGCCGAACGAAGAGGCCGAGCCCTCCCAGGCGCGAGGCCAGCACGTCGATCCGGCCGCCATGTTCGGCCACGATGCGCTGGCAGCTCGCCACCCGGGTCGCCAGTGCGCTGTCCGCATCGAGCGGCATGGGCCGGCTGTTCGAGCCGTGCCGGTACAACGCGGCCAAGAGCGGCTCGCGGCGCCCGGCACCCTCGTCCATGAACTCGACCACGATCTGGCGGCCCTCGGTCAGCGCGATCACGTTCAGGATGCCGCCGCTCGGCATCGCGTGGCAGGCGATGCCCACGACATGCGCCAAAAGCTGGCGCAGCTCCTGCGCCCGGCCCATGACGCGCAGCGGACCGGCGCCGGTGCCCAGGGCCAAGCGCAGATCGCCGCTGCGCAGCAGCGGATCGCAGTCGCCGGGCATGTCATCGAGCAGTCGGCGCAGGTCCGTCACACCCGGCGCTTCGCGCCGCAAGTCGACGCCAGGCGGGAACGCGGACAAGCGCAGCAGCCGATTCGCGGCCGGCGGCGGCGCCTGCAGCCGCGCATTCATCGAGCGCCAGAAGGCGGTCATGACCACCAGCGCGCAGAGCGCGATGCCAAGGTTCGTGAGGACTCCCATCATCGATCTCGGGCGGATTCAATGCGCGGACGCAAGGGGCGCCGGCGCGTCCTCGTCGTGCTGCAGCACGACTGCCTGCCAGCCGCCACCGAGCGCCTGGATCAGCGCCACCGCATTGGTCTGGCGGGTCATGGCCAGTTGGGCCAGCGTCTGGCGCGCGCTCAGGGCGGCGGTCTGCGCGATGATCACGTCGGTGTAGGCCACCTGGCCCTCCTTGTACTGGTTGAGCAGCTGCGTCTCGGTCAGGTCGGCAGCCTGCGAGGCCTGGCGACGGTATTCGGCCTGCTCGGAGAGCGACCGCATCTGCGCCAGCTGGTCCTCCACCGCCTGGAGGGCGCTCAGCACGGTCTGGCGGTACTGGGCGACCGTCGTGGCATGCTGCGCTTCGGCGCCTTGCACGCGAGCGCGCGTGGCGCCGGAATCGTACAGGGTCTGCGTCGCCGACAGGCCGATCGACCACAGCACCGCCGAGGCGTCCAGCAGGTGGCTGGTCTGCGCTGAGGCCGAGCCGTAGGCGCCGCTGAGCGTGAAGCTGGGGTAGTAGCCCGCCACCTGGACGCCGATCTGCGCATTCGCGGCCTGGACCGATCGCTCCGCGGCAGCGATGTCGGGCCGCCGCTGCAACAGGGTCGATGGCACGCCGAGCGGCACCGCCGGCACCTGCCCCTTCCACTCGGGCGCCGGCGCCAGCGAGAACTCCGCCGGCGCCTTGCCGACCAGCACCGCGATCGCGTGCTCGAAGAGCGGGCGCTGTCCCTGCAAGCTCACCAGGCTGGCCTGGGTCGTGGCCAGCTGGGTCTTGGCCTGCAGCACGTCGGTCATGGCGGCAATGCCGGCATCATAGGAATTCTGGGTGATCTTGAGCGCGCGTTGATAGGCCTCGACAGCGGCTTGCAGCAGCCTGATCTCGATGTCCGAATCGCGCAGCTGGAAGTAGTTGGTCGCCACCGCGCCCTGCGCCGACAGGCGCGCCGCGGCCAGTTGGGCATCGCTGGCCTGTGCGCTGGACCGGGCACCCTCGAGGCCGCGCCGCAACTGGCCCCAGATATCGGGCTCCCAACTGGCCTGGAGTCCGAGCGCCGCGGCGTTGAAGGTGCCGCCGTTGGCCGCGCCGCCGATCCGCCGCTCGCTGCCGTTCAGCCCCAGCGACGGGAACAGCGGCGCCCGCTGCTCTGCCACCAGCGCGCGGGCTTGCGCATAGGCGCCCACCGCCGCCGCCACGTTCTGGTTCGACACCTCGACCTGCTCGACCAGGCCGTTCAGCACCGGATCGCCGAACAGCTGCCACCAGGGGCCGCGATCGAGGGCATCGGCGGGCGCGGCCGGGAACCACTGCGCGCCGGCCTGCGGTGCCTCCTTGAAGGCCACGGGTTCAGGCGCGCTCGGGCGCTGGTAGTCGGGACCGACGGCACAGGCGCCGAG
>DASXKG010000203.1:0-2053 GCA_036496965.1 Variovorax sp. | reverse complement strand
GTGCGGGATGCACCGGCCCTCCTCGTGACCTGGTTCCTCGGTTCGCAGACCGGGCCCGCGGTGGCGGATATCCTGTTCGGCGACGCGAGCCCGTCCGCTCGCCTGCCGGTGGGCTTTCCGCAGACACCCGGCCAGGTGCCCTACTACTACGCCCACAAGCGCACCGGCCGCCCGGAGCTCGATGCCGACCCGAACCTTCCGTACAAGGCGCGCTACCTGGACGCGACCAACGAGGCGCTCTACCCCTTCGGCTTCGGGCTGGGCTATGCACCGGTGCGCTACACGGCACTCGAAGTGAGCCCGGCGCGCCTGCCCTGGAACGGCGCGCTGCGCATCAAGGCACGCATCGGCAACGAAGGCCAGCGCGACGTCGAGGAAGTCGCGCAGCTCTACATCGGCGAGCGCGCCGCCAGCGTGACGCGGCCGGTGCGCGAACTCAAGGCCTTCAGGAAGGTGCGTGTCCCGGCCGGCGGTTCGACCGAGGTCGAGTTCTCGCTCTCGCGCGCCGACCTGATGTTCATCGGGCAGGACCTGCAGCCGACCGTGGAGCCGGGGCAGTTCGACCTCTGGGTCGGCCCTTCGGCCGTCGCCGGATTGCACGCCGGCTTCGAGCTGCTGCCGCCGTGACCGGTCAGGGTGTCGGCGCCACGCGCCCGGCCAGCTTGCGCTTCAGGTGCGCCGGATACCAGCCCGTGAACCACAGCGCGCCCACCAGCGCAGCGATCGTCACTTTCACGCCAACGGACAGCGGCACATCGGGCCTGAAGACCATGATGAAATCGGCGCCCACCATCAGCACGAAAGCCAGGGCCCACACGCCGCTGATGATGTAGTTGATGGTGAGGAACTGCGGCATCGCGGCGATCTCCGCAGAGACCCGCTCGCGGGCGTATTGCAGAGTGAAGGGCTGGCGCAGCAGCATCGACAGCAGGACGATCGCCAGCAGGCCGATGTCGACCGCCAGGCGCACTTCGACGATGCTCCAGCCGCCCGCCGTGAGCCACACGAAGACGCCCAGGCCGGCGAACAGCAGCGCCGTGCCGGCTTCGAGGATCTTCAGGCTGCGCTTGTGCAGCACGCGCTCCCGGACGACCAGCGCGACCGCGACGACAGCACCGGCAAACAAGGCGGCCGTGACCGGCGCCACGCGCGACAGCAACGCAAAGACGATGAAGGGCGAAAAACTCAGCAGCATGCCCATGATGTTCTCCAAATGAGATATTGACGTTGTCAATATGGTGTATTGAAAGCCCATCGGCGTTGCTTGTCAAGTAAAATTGACGTCGTCAACATCGTTTCCCCGCGCCCATGCCCGACTCCCTCGCCTCCCCCGTCCCGGCACGCGGCCGCCGCAAGGCGCTGTCCAGCGCGCCCTATCACCACGGTGCGCTGCATGCCGCGCTGCTGGCGGCCGCGCAGGACATCCTTGAAAGCCAGGGCATCGAGGCGTTGACGCTGCGCGCCGCGGCGCGGGCGGCCGGCGTCTCCCATGCGGCGCCCAAGAACCATTTCGGCGACCTGACCGGGCTCTTGAGCGAACTCGCGGCGCTGGGCTTCCAGCAATTCGCCGAGGCCCTGCGCCATGCGCCCAGCTTCGACGCCGCCGGCCACGCCTATGTGAGCTTCGCGCGCGAACATCCCGCCATGTTCCTGCTGATGTTCCGCGGCGAACGACTCGACCTCGGGCGCCCTGCGCTCAGCGCAGCGATCGGCCAGGCGCGCCAGGCGCTGGCCGACGCGGCGGCGGCCAGCCTCGGACTCGAGCCGGGCAACGAGGCGCCGTTGCCGCGCGCGCAACTGGCGCGCATGGTCGGCGCGTGGTCCCAGGCGCATGGCTTTGCGATGCTCCTCATCGACGGCCGACTCAACGCAGTGCTGCGCCAGTGGCCGGGCGATGGCGACTGGCGCAGCCTGCTCGACGCGGTGTTCAGCACGCGCGGCAAATCCTGAGCCCGGCCACACGAAGTGGGGGAGCGTGGGGGCCTGCTCAATCGGCCGATTCGAGCGCCGGCGGCGGCTCCTCGGTCGCCGCCGCCTTGTGGTCGCTGGCCAG
>DASXKG010000202.1:0-7168 GCA_036496965.1 Variovorax sp. | reverse complement strand
CGCAACTCCACCAGCCGGGTGTCGCCGCCGACCACGAATTCGGTGGCGGGCTCGTCGGTCTCGGGCATGTCCTGCGCGACCTGCGCCAGCCGCCATTGCCTGGGGCAGGAGAAATCGCCCCCGTCCTCGTGCAGCGTGCCGTTGAAGAGCGCGAAGAGGGTGGATTTGCCGGCGCCATTGCGGCCCACCAGGCCGACCTTCTCGCCGGGGTTGAGGATGACGCTGGCGCCGTCGAGCAGCACTTTGGCGCTGCGGCGCAGGGTGACGTTCTTGAGAGTGATCATGTCGTTGCCCGCCGCTCGGCGGGCAGGTCAGAGGAGGGTTTCGCGCGGAACCAGCAGCACCTGGTCTTCGCCCGCGCTGGTCGGCAGCCAGACCACCTCGAGCGTCGGGAAGGCTGCTTCGAAATGGTCCCGTTCATTGCCGATTTCAAGAACCAGCACCGCGGATTCGCTCATGCGCGCCGGGGCGTCGGCCAGCAGGCGGCGGATGAAATCCATGCCGTCGGCGCCGCCGGCCAGTGCCAGCGCCGGCTCGGCCCGGTATTCGGCCGGCAGCGCCTGCATGCTGTGCGCGTTGACGTAGGGCGGGTTGCACAGGATCAGGTCGTAGCGGTCCGGCAAGGCGGCCAGCCCGTCGGATCGATGCAGCGTGATGCGCGCGTCCAGTTGATGGCGGGTGACGTTGATGGCGGCCACCTCGAGGGCTTCGATCGACAGATCGGCCGCGTCGACGTGGACCTCCGGATAGGTCAGCGCCGCCAGCACCGCCAGGCTGCCGTTGCCGGTGCACAGGTCGAGCACCCGGCGGGTGTGTTCGCCCAGCCAGGGGTCGATGCTGCCATCGGCCAGCAGCTCGGCGATGAAGCTGCGCGGCACGATGGCGCGTTCGTCCACATAGAAGGACACCCCCTCCAGCCAGGCTTCCCGGGTCAGGTAGGCCGCCGGCTTGCGGGTCTGGACGCGCTCGGCGAAGAGGGCGGCAACGCGGGCGGCATCGGCGGGGGAGACCGGTCTTTCGGCGACCGCATCGAGCTCATCCAGCGGCAGGCCCAGCCGCCACAGCACCAGCCAGACCGCCTCGTCATGCGCGTTGGTGGTGCCATGGCCGAATGAAACGCCGGCCTCGGCCAGCGTTTGCTCGCCGGCCCGGATCAGCTCGCGCACGCTGGTCATAAGCAAACCTCCGTGCTTCGCACTGCGGTGCGAGCCACCTTCGGCGCGGCCGGGCGGAGGCTCATGGCCCCTGCAGCGCTTCCAGCCGGCCCAGTGTGCGTCGATAGATGTTCTTCAGCGGATCGATCTCGGCCACCGCGATGTGCTCGTCGATCTTGTGGATGCTGGCGTTGACCGGCCCCAGCTCCACGACCTGCTTGCAGATCTTGGCGATGAAGCGGGCATCGCTGGTGCCGCCGCTGGTGGAGAGTTCGCAGGCGATGCCGGTCTCGTCGCGAATCGCCAGCTGGAGCGCCTCGACGAGCGCGCCGGGCGGGGTGAGGAAGGGCAGCCCACCCACGGTCCAGGCCAGCGTGCCATCGACGCCATGGGCATCGAGCACGGCCTGCACCCGCCGCTGGAGCGATTCGGGCGTCGACTCGGTCGAGAAGCGAAAATTGAAATCGATCACCGCCTGGCCCGGAATCACGTTGCCGGCGCCCGTGCCCGCGTGGATGTTGCTGATCTGCCAACTGGTCGGCTGGAAGTGCGCGTTGCCGGCGTCCCAGCCGCCGGCTGCGTTGATTGCCACCAGCTCGGCCAGCGCCGGCGCGAAGGCATGCACCGGGTTCTTCGCCAGGTGCGGATAGGCGATGTGGCCCTGCACGCCCTCGACCGTGAGCTTGCCGCTCATCGTGCCGCGCCGGCCGTTCTTGATCATGTCGCCGCAGCGTTCGACCGAGGTCGGCTCGCCGACGATGCAATAGTCGATCGCCTCGCCGCGGGCGGCCAGTGCGTTGCAGACCACCACGGTGCCGTCCAGGCCCGGGCCTTCCTCGTCGCTGGTGATCAGCAGGGCCAGCCCGAGCCGGGGGTCGGGCGTCGCGGCCAGGAATTCCTCGATGGCGACCACGAACGCCGCGATCGAGGTCTTCATGTCGCAGGCGCCGCGGCCGTAGAGCCGGCCTTCGCGGTGCGTCGGCGTGAAGGGATGGCTGGTCCACTGGTCAATGGGTCCGGTCGGGACCACGTCGGTGTGGCCGGCGAAGGCCATCGTCCTGCCGGAGCGGCCCGGTCGAACGGCCCACAGGTTGGTCACGCGAAAGTCGCTGGGCCCGCTCTCGATGGTCTCGAGCCTGAATCCCAGGGCTGCCAGCCGCTCGCCGAGGATCTGCTGGCAACCCGCGTCCGCGGGCGTGACCGAGGGGCGCGAGATCAGTTGTTCGGCGAGCTGGAGCGTGCGGGACATCGGATCGGAAACGGGGTCAGTGACGCACGTCGAGCGTGATGTCGGTGAAAGTCGGTTCCTCGGTCTGCTCGAGGATGGAACGGTCTTCGTTGCGCGAAGGCGGTGCCTTGCGGTTCTGCAGGCGCCACATCAGGTTGGTGGGCGAGTCGGCCTGCGCCAGGCCCTCTTCGCGGCTGACGACGTTCTCGTTGATCAGGCGGGCGATGTCTTCCTCGAAGGTCTGCGAGCCCTCGGCCATCGACTGCTCCATGGCTTCCTTGACGGCGGAGAAGTCGCCCTTGCCGATCAGCTCCGCGACCAGGGCGGTGTTCAGCATCACCTCCAGTGCCGGCACGCGAGCCCCGTTGGGCGTGCGCAGCAGGCGCTGGGCGACGATGGCGCGCAGCGAGCCCCCCAGGTCGCCCAGCAGCGTGGTGCGCACTTCCACCGGATAGAAGCTGAGGATGCGGTTCAGTGCCCGGTAGCTGTTGTTGGCATGCAGCGTGGCGACGCACAGGTGGCCCGACTGGGCATAGGCGATGGCCGCCGTCATCGTCTCGCGGTCGCGGATCTCGCCGATCTGGATCACGTCCGGGGCCTGGCGCAGCGCGTTCTTGAGGGCGACCTGCAGCGACTGCGTGTCGCTGCCCACATCACGCTGGTTCACCATCGACTTCTTGTTGGTGAAGGTGAATTCGATCGGCTCCTCCACCGTCAGGATGTGGCCGGTCGCGTTCTCGTTGCGGTAGTCGAGCATCGAGGCGAGGGTGGTGCTCTTGCCGGCCCCGGTCGAGCCGACCATCAGGATCAGGCCGCGCTTTTCCATCACCAGCGTCTTCAGGATCTCCGGCAGGTTCAGCTCCTCGAAGGACGGAATGACCGAGGCGATGTGCCGCACCACCACCGCGTAGGTGCCGCGCTGGCGCATGGCGCTGATGCGGAAGTTGCCCGCGCCCTCGAGCGCGATCGCCATGTTGAGTTCGCCGCTGCGCTGCAACTCGGCGATGCGGCTTTCATGCACCACTTCGGCCAGCAGGTTCAGGGGCGAATCGGGGGGCAGCACCTGGCCGTTGATCGGCATGCAAGTGCCGTTGATGCGGATCTGCGCCGGGCAGTTCGCCGACAGATAGATGTCCGATGCCTTGCGTTCGGCCATCAGTCGAAGAATTCGCTCCATCGTGTTCATCGGCTCTTCTCTCAGCGGTTGTGGTTGTGGTTTCGAGGCTCGGGTCGGGCCGCCCCCTCCGGCGGCCTCTTCGTGCGTTCAGTCGCGCAGCAGGTCGTTCAGCGAGGTCTTGGCACGGGTCTGCGCGTCGACGCGCTTGACGATGATGGCGGCATAGAGGCTGTAGCGGCCGTTGTCCTTGGGCAGCGTGCCGCTGATGACCACGGAACCCGCAGGCACCCGGCCGTAGCTGACTTCGCCGGTGGCGCGGTCGTAGATGGGGGTGCTCTGGCCGATGTAGACGCCCATCGACAGCACCGAGTTCTCTTCGATCACCACGCCTTCGACGACTTCGGAGCGGGCACCGATGAAGCAGTTGTCCTCGATGATGGTCGGGCCGGCCTGCAGCGGCTCCAGCACGCCGCCGATGCCGACGCCGCCTGACAGATGCACGTTGGCGCCGATCTGGGCGCAGGAGCCGACGGTGGCCCAGGTGTCGACCATGGTGCCTTCGCCGACATAGGCGCCGATGTTGACGTACGAAGGCATCAGGATCGCGCCCTTGGCGATGAAGCTGCCGCGCCGTGCCACCGCCGGCGGCACCACCCGGACGCCGGATTCCTTGAGCTCGCCGGCCGACAGGTGCGAGAACTTGGTCGGCACCTTGTCGTAGAAACCCAGCGAGCCGGCCTGCATCTGCTCGTTGTCCTTGAGGCGGAAGGACAGCAGCACCGCCTTCTTGATCCACTGGTGCACGGTCCATTGGCCGACGGCCTCGCGCGTGGCCACGCGCAGCTGGCCGTTGTTGAGTTCGGCGATGACATGCTCGACGGCGTCGCGCACTTCCTTGGGCGATTCGGCGGGCGAGATGTTGGCGCGGTTCTCCCACGCGGCGTCGATGATCTGCTGGAGTTGTTGGGTCATGGAGAAAGCTCAGTTCTGGATGAAGTTCACGATGCGTTGCGCAGCCTCGGTGCATTCGGCCGTATCCGCCACCAGCGCCATGCGAATGCGTCCGCGGCCCGGGTTGATGCCGCCCACGTCGCGGGCGAGATAGCTGCCGGGCAGCACCGTCACATTGTATTGAGCGTAGAGCGCCCGCGCGAAGGCAGGGTCGTCGCCCTGCCAGGAGGCCGGCACCCCGGCCCAGAGATAGAAGCCGGCATCGGGCAGGCGCACGTCCAGCACCGGCTCGAGCAGCGGCGTCACGGCGGCGAACTTGGCGCGGTACTGGGCACGGTTGTCGACCACGTGCGCCTCGTCGCCCCAGGCGGCGATGCTGGCCGCCGCCACCGCGCCGCTCATCGCGCTGCCGTGGTAGGTGCGATAGAGCAGGAAGGACTTGATGATCGACGCATCGCCTGCCACGAAGCCGCTGCGCAGGCCCGGCACGTTGCTGCGCTTGGACAGCGAGGTGAGCGCGATCAGGTTGCGGAAATCGCTGCGCCCGAGCGCCAAGGCGGCTTCCAGGCCGCCCAGCGGCGGCTCGTCGCGGAAATAGATCTCGCTGTAGCATTCATCCGAGGCCATCACGAAGCCGTGGCGGTCGGACAGCGCAAAGAGCTTGCTCCATTCCGACAAGGGCATTACCGCGCCGGTCGGATTGCCCGGCGAACAGACGAAGACCAGCTGCGTGCGCGCCCAGACAGCGGCCGGCACGCTATCCCAGTCGATCGCGAAGTTGCGCTCGGGCAGGCTCGGCACGTAGTACGGCTCGGCCCCGGAGAGCAGGGCCGCGCCTTCGTAGATCTGATAGAAGGGGTTGGGCGACAGCACCACCGGCGCCGGCGTCCGGCTGGCATCGACCACCGTCTGGGCCAGCGCGAACAGGGCTTCGCGCGATCCGTTGACCGGCAGCACCTGGGTGGCGGCGTCGAGCGCCAGGCCATAGCGCCGCTGCAGCCAGCCGGTGAAGGACTCGCGCAAGCGCAGGTCGCCGGCCGTGGCCGGATAGGCGGCGAGCGTGCCCAGGCTGGCCGAAAGCGCTTCCTTGATGAAGGGCGGTGTCGCGTGCTTGGGCTCGCCGATGCCGAGGCTGATCGGCTTGAACTCGGGATTCGGACGCACGTCCGCGAACAGCTGTCGCAGCCGCTCGAAGGGATAGGGCTGCAGTTTGGCGAGCAGGGGATTCATGGGCCTGGATTATCGGTGCGGACTAGAGCTTCTTGACCAGCACCTGACTCTTGCGGTCCCAGTTGTACTTGCGCTTGCGAGCCTCCGGCAGCCAGTCCGGGTGGACCTGCTGGAAGCCGCGCTTGAGGAACCAGTGCATGGTGCGCGTCGTCAGCACGAAGATGCTCTCCAGCCCGGAGGCCTTGGCGCGATGCTCGATGCGCTTGAGGATGCGCTCGCCGTCGCCTTGCGACTGCGATTGCGGCGAGACGGTCAGTGCCGCCATCTCCGCGGTCCTGGCCTCGGGGTAGGGATAGAGCGCGGCGCAGCCGAAGATGACGCCGTCGTGCTCGATCACGGTGTATTGGCCGATGTCGCGCTCGATCTCGGTGCGGCTGCGCTTGACCAGCGTGCCGTCGCGCTCGAAGGGCTCGATCAGCTGCAGGATGCCGCCGATGTCATCGGCCGTGGCTTCGCGCAGCGATTCGAGCTTCTCGTCGATGATCATGGTGCCGATGCCGTCGTGCACGTAGACCTCCAGCAGCAGCGAGCCATCCACGGCGAAGGGCAGGATGTGGTTGCGCTCGACGCCGGCTTCGCAGGCCTTCACGCAATGCTGCAGGTAGAAGCCCGTGTCCACCGGCCGCTGGGCCGGGGGCAGCGTCGCCAGCAGCTTGACCGCCTCGTCCAACGGCAGTTCGGTGTCGATCGGGTTGTCTTCGCTGATCGGCTGCGTGGCGTCCATCGCAATGCCTGCGACCTCGGTCATGAAGATCAGCTTGTCGGCCTGGATCGAGATCGCCACGCTGGTCGCGACTTCTTCCATGGTCAGGTTGAAGGCCTCGCCGGTGGGTGAGAAGCCGAAGGGCGAGAGCAGCACCATGGCGCCGAAATCGAGCGCCCGCCGGATGCCGGGCACGTCGACCTTGCGCACCAGGCCGGAATGCTGGAAGTCCACGCCGTCGACCACGCCGACCGGCCGCGCGGTGATGAAGTTGCCGGAGATGACGCGCACCGTGGAGCCGGCCATCGGCGTGTTCGGCAGGCCCTGGCTGAAAGCGGCCTCGATCTCGTAGCGCAGCTTGCCGGCGGCTTCCTGCGCGCAATCGAGCGCCACCCCGTCGGTGATGCGGATGCCGTGCGAATAGCGCGCCTCGTGGCCCTTGGCATGCAGCTGCTCGTTGACCTGGGGCCGGAACCCGTGCACCAGCACCACCTTCACGCCCATGCTCTGGATCAGCGCCAGGTCCTGGGCAATGATTTGAAGCTTGCCGGCGGCGATCGCCTCGCCGGCCATGGCGACCACGAAGGTCTTGCCGCGGTGGGTGTGGATGTAGGGTGCGACCGAGCGGAACCAGGGGACGAAGGTGAAATTGAAGACGGCGGACATGGCAGGAGGTCGAATGAGGGGTTAGCCGGACGAGAACGGATTCTCGACGACAAGCTTGCCGAAACGCTGACCATGTTGGCCGTCCTGCGAGACCAGCAGGTCGGCATTGCCGCGCAGGG